>NZ_JBEXOS010000044.1:0-67589 GCF_040611655.1 Streptomyces sp. NPDC006552 | reverse complement strand
AGACTCTCTCGTGGCTTTCCTCCGGGCGCTTCCCTTCGGTCTTGCGTTTCCGACTCTATCAGATCTTTCCGATCCGATTTCCTCGGGGTCCTGCTCCGCTTTCCAGGAATTCGCTTTCGCGTTTCCTTTCCGGCGGTCCCGACTTTATCAGAGATTCTGAGTCGGAATTCTCCGGCCCGTTCGGGAAGAGGTCCGGCACGGTGAGTGCGCGGGCTTCCCCCTCGGGCGGAGCCGTAAACCTACTGGAGCGGGGCGCCCCGATGCAAATCGAGGTGCCCCGCTCACAGAGTGCCTGGTCAGCGGCGTCAGACCTCGACGACGACCGGGAGGATCATCGGGCGGCGGCGGTAGGTGTCCGACACCCACTTGCCCAGCGTGCGGCGGATGAGCTGCTGCAGCTGGTGGGGCTCGACGACGCCGTCCTGGGCGGACTTCTCCAGGACCTCCTGGACTCGCGGGACGACGGCGATGAACGCCGAGTCCTCGATGCCGGAGCCGCGGGCCTGGATGTTCGGACCGCTGGTGATCTTGCCGGTGCTGGAGTCCACCACCACGAAGACCGAGATGATGCCCTCGTCCCCGAGGATCTTGCGGTCCTTGAGCGCGGGCTCGCCCACGTCACCGACGGAGAGCCCGTCCACGTAGACGTAGCCGGCCTGGACCTTGCCCGTGATCTTCGCCTTGCCCCCGACGAGGTCGACGACGACGCCGTCCTCGGCGATGACGATGCGGTCGTGCGGGACGCCGGTGAGGGCGCCCAGCTCGGCGTTGGCGCGCAGGTGGCGCCATTCGCCGTGGACCGGCATGAGGTTCTTGGGCTTGCAGATGTTGTAGAAGTACAGCAGCTCGCCGGCCGACGCGTGGCCGGAGACGTGCACCTTGGCATTGCCCTTGTGGATGACGTTCGCGCCCCAGCGGGTCAGGCCGTTGATCACGCGGTAGACCGCGTTCTCGTTGCCGGGGATCAGCGACGACGCCAGGATCACCGTGTCGCCGGAGACGATGCGGATCTGGTGGTCGCGGTTGGCCATCCGGGAGAGCGCCGCCATCGGCTCGCCCTGGGAGCCGGTGCAGACCAGGACGACCTCGCTGTCCGGGAGGTCGTCGAGCGTCTTGACGTCCACGACCAGGCCCGGTGGGACCTTCAGGTAGCCCAGGTCGCGGGCGATGCCCATGTTCCGGACCATCGAGCGGCCGACGAAGGCGACCCGGCGGCCGTACTCGTGGGCGGCGTCCAGGACCTGCTGGATGCGGTGCACGTGGCTGGCGAACGAGGCGACGATGATCCGCTTCTGGGCGCCGGCGAAGACGCCCCGGATCACGTTCGAGATGTCGCGCTCCGGCGGGACGAAGCCCGGGACCTCGGCGTTGGTCGAGTCGGTGAGGAGCAGGTCGATGCCCTCCTCGCCGAGCCGCGCGAAGGTCGGCAGGTCCGTGAGGCGACGGTCCAGCGGGAGCTGGTCCATCTTGAAGTCGCCGGTGTGGACGACCATGCCGGCGGGGGTGCGGATGGCGACGGCCAGCGCGTCCGGGATGGAGTGGTTGACGGCGATGAACTCGCAGTCGAAGGTGCCGAGCCGCTCGCGGTCGCCCTCGGTGACCTCGAGGGTGTACGGGCGGATCCGGTGCTCCTGGAGCTTGGCCTCGATCAGGGCGAGGGTCAGCTTGGAGCCGATCAGCGGGATGTCCGGCTTCTCGCGGAGAAGGTACGGGACGGCGCCGATGTGATCCTCGTGGCCGTGCGTCAGGACGATGCCCTCGACGTCGTCGAGGCGGTCCCTGATGGACGTGAAGTCCGGCAGGATGAGGTCGATTCCGGGCTGCTCCTCCTCGGGGAAGAGGACTCCGCAGTCGACGATCAGCAGACGGCCGCCGTACTCGAAGACGGTCATGTTGCGCCCGATCTCACCGAGGCCGCCCAGCGGTGTGACGCGCAGGCCGCCCTTCGGGAGCTTCGGCGGGGCGCCGAGTTCAGGATGCGGATGACTCAAAAGACTCTCCTTTAAGCACGCGCGCCACGTACCTGTAGGCACGTGGCGCGCGTGACGTTCGTGCAATAGCAGTTGTCGGTGTTCTTGGTGTTGCTTCTGTTCTGTTGATTCAGTTGTGAAGCTGTGCGAAGTCGGTGGTCAGAGCTGTACCCCGCCGGCGGCGAGATCGACCCTCAGCTGCGCCGTCTCCTCGGGGGTCAGCTCGACGAGGGGCAGGCGCAGCGGCCCGGCGGGCAGCCCCTGGAGGTCCAGCGCCGCCTTCGTCGTGATGACTCCCTGCGTGCGGAACATGCCGGTGAAGACGGGGAGCAGCTTCTGGTGGATCTCGGTGGCCTTGTGCACGTCGCCCGCCAGGTACGCGTCGAGCATCGCGCGCAGCTCGGGGGCGACCACATGGCCGACGACCGAGACGAAGCCGCACGCGCCGACCGAGAGCAGCGGCAGGTTGAGCATGTCGTCGCCCGAGTACCAGGCGAGACCCGAGCGCGCTATGGCCCAGCTGGCGCGGCCGAGGTCGCCCTTGGCGTCCTTGTTGGCCACGATCCGCGGGTGCTGGGCGAGCCGGACGATCGTGTCGGTGTTGATCGGTACGCCGCTGCGGCCCGGGATGTCGTAGAGCATCACTGGGAGTTCCGTGGCGTCCGCGATCGCCGTGAAGTGGCGGAGCAGGCCCTCCTGCGGCGGCTTGTTGTAGTACGGGGTCACCGTGAGCAGGCCGTGGGCGCCGGCCCGCTGGGCGGCGCGGGCCAGTTCGATGCTGTGGCGCGTGTCGTTCGTGCCGACTCCGGCGACGACGTGGGCGCGGTCGCCGACCGCCTCCACGACGGCTCGTACGACGTCCGATTTCTCCGCGTCGCTGGTGGTCGGGGACTCGCCCGTGGTGCCGTTGACGACAAGGCCGTCGTTGCCTGCGTCCACCAGGTGGGCGGCGAGCCGCTGCGCGCCGTCGAGGTCGAGTGCGCCGTCCGCCGTCAGGGGCGTGACCATAGCGGTGAGGACCCTCCCGAAGGGGGTCTGCGGAGTGGAGGTCGGAGCCATGGGGAACACGCTACTCGCTGCTCAGCGCCGGGTCCCCCCTCGGGGGACGCGACAAGTCACGACAAAGGAGGAGCCCGGCACTGCCTGCTCGGGGGTTCAGGCAGTGCCGGGTCCGTTTGATCAGGCTAGATGAACTTCCCGAAATGCCGCAATACGGACACTTCGAGCGACCCACCCGCACATCTGTGCCGCTTCCGCAACACGGTGATCAAGGAATGAACCGGTTCAGGACTAAGGCGCCACGCGGCCGTTGGCGTTGAACGCCGCGTACGTCAGCGGCATGAGCTCGGCCCAATTCGCCTCCATCTTCTCGCCGACCATCTCGATCTCCCGCTGCGGGAAGGACGGCACCTTGGCCAGCTCGTGCTGGGTGCGCAGACCGAGGAAGTGCATCAGCGAGCGTGCGTTGCACGTCGCGTACATCGAGGAGTACAGGCCCACCGGGAGCACCGCGCGCGCCACTTCGCGGGCCACGCCCGCGGCCAGCATTTCCTGATAGGCCTCGTACGCCTGAACGTAGGACGCCTCCATGGCGCGCCCCGTCAGCTCCTGCTGCGCCTGGGTGCCCTCGACGAAGCGGTACTTGCCCGGACGGCCCTCCTGCACGAGCTTGCGGTCGGCGTCGGGGACGTAGAAAACCGGCTCCAGCTCCCTGTACCGGCCCGATTCCTCGTTGTACGACCAGCCCACGCGGTGCCGCATGAACTCGCGGAAGACGAAGATCGGGGCGGTGATGAGGAACGTCATCGAGTTGTGCTCGAAGGGGCTGCCGTGCCGGTCCCGCATCAAGTAGTTGATGAGGCCCTTGGAGCGCTCCGGGTCCTTGGTCAGCTCGTCCAGGGACTGCTCGCCCACCGTGGAGACGCGGGCCGCGAACAGCACGTCCGAGTCGCTCGCGGTGTGCTTCACCAGCTCGACGGTGACGTCGCCCCGGAACGTGGGCTTGCGGTCTTCAGCAGGGATGTCGGTCACGGCGCGGGGGGTCCTTCCATCACTTCTTTCGGGCGGCGCCCACTCTACGGGCCGCCACTGACAGCCCGGTCGTCCACGCACGCAGCGCACCGCTTCCGGCGCACCGGAAACGAACTTCAATTAATTCGGTGAAAGAGGGCACCTTTTGGGGCACTCGCTCGTCTGTGTAGATGAACACACTTCGTTCGAACCCCTTGAGGAGAAGCACCGCCCATGTTTCGTCGGCGCGAGCCCGTACCGTTCGCCTTCATCGCCGAAGCCGACAAGTTCCGCAGCAACATCAAGCCGCCCGCGCGTGAGCGGCCCTCCGCGGGCCAGCTGGCCGGCCGGACCCTGGTGGGACTGACCGTCGTGGCCGGACTCGTGGGCTCCCTGTTGTTCGGGATGCCCGCGCTGTCGGCCGACCAGACCACCAAGCACGTACAGCAGTCCGAAGCCACCAACGGGCACTGACGGACGCCGGCCGGCGCCGCACTCGTCCGGGCCCCTGAGGTGGAAGGCCGGGGCGCGCCTGGATAGCCTCACCGGGCACAGCCCCCATCCAGCATGGATCGAGTGAGGACCCGTCGTGCCCCTGCCCTTCCTGACGGCCGACCGAGCTTTCGACGAGGCCGCGGAGACAGCGCTGCCCTTCGACGACCGCGACCAGTGGCGCCGCCCCTACCGTCCGGGCCCGTACCGGGTCGGGGCGGCCGCGCTGCTGCTGCTCCTCGCGTCATACGTGCTGTTCGCCGGGGTCATCGTCGCGATGGCGGCCGACCCGGCCGCGGCGGGTGCCTGCGGGGTGGTGGCCGTCCTGCTCATCGCGGTGGCGATGCGGATGCTGCGCACCGGGGCGTGGGTGAGCGCCCGCGGCCTGCGTCATGTCAGTTTCTTCCGGACGCAGACCGTGCCCTGGGACGTCGTCGTGACCGCGCGCACCGTGCAGCAGCCGGTGCGCTGGCTCGGGCTGCCCCGCACCGTGCAGGGACAGGCGCTGATCCTCGTACGGCGGGACCGGCAGGGTGAGCAGACGGCGCTGCTGACGAGTCACAACGGGGACTTCCTCGGCCGGGGCGCCGCGTTCGAGCGGGCCGCCGACAGCATCGAGGTGTGGGCCGACGAGTACCGGCCCCGGAGCTGAACCCCGCCTGAGACAGCTGAAGGGGCCCGTACCGTGCCACCGCACGGTACGGGCCCCTTCGTCGCCTCTCAAGCGCTCAGCGAGCGGCCTTCCTGGAGCGCGATGGCGCGCTGCATCGCCTTCCGCGCGCGCGGGGTGTCCCGGGCGTCCTTGTAGGCGACGGCCAGCCGGAACCAGCAGCGCCAGTCGCCCGGTGAGTCCTCGGTCTCGGCCTTGCGGCGGCCGAAGACCTCGTCCGCGGAGTTGCGGTCGATGCGCCCGTACTGGTCGCGGCGCAGTTCGTCGACAGGCAGCCCGCCCTCGGCCTCAAGGAGTTCGGCAAGGCGGTTGGCCTTGCGCACGAACTGGGTGTTGGCCCACAGGAACCAGACGCCGATGAGCGGCATGACCAGCACGGCCAGGCCGAAGGTGATCGTCAGTGCCGTGCCCTGCCGGATGAGCAGGACGCCACGATCGCCGGCCAGGACGAAGTAGACGACCAGGACGGCGGCCGTGACCGCGTAGGTGATCTTCGCGCGCATCGCCGTCGTCAGCCGTTCAGGTCGAGGAAGTGTTCCAGGCCGAAGGTGAGGCCAGGGGTGGTCACGACCTTGCGGGCGCCGAGCAGGATGCCCGGCATGAAGCTGCTGTGGTGCAGCGAGTCGTGGCGGACCGTCAGCGTCTCGCCCTCGCCGCCCAGGAGGACCTCCTGGTGGGCCAGGAGGCCGCGCAGCCGCACGGAGTGGACCGGGATGCCGTCCACGTCCGCGCCGCGGGCTCCGTCGAGCGCTGTGGCCGTCGCGTCGGGCTGCGGCGCGCTGCCCGCCTTCTGCCGGGCCGCGGCGATCAGCTGCGCCGTGCGGGAGGCCGTGCCGGAGGGGGCGTCGACCTTCTTCGGGTGGTGCAGCTCGATGACCTCGACGGACTCGAAGTAGGGCGCCGCCACTTCGGCGAACTTCATGGTCAACACCGCGCCGATGGAGAAGTTCGGGGCGATGAGCACGCCCGTCCGCGGCGAGGCGGCCAGCCAGCCTTCGAGCTGCGCGAGGCGGTCCGGCGTCCAGCCCGTCGTGCCGACGACCCCGTGGATCCCGTGGCGGACGCAGAACTCCAGGTTCTCCATCACCGAGTCGGGGGTGGTCAGCTCGACCGCGACCTGGGCGCCCGACTCCACGAGGGTGTCCAGCGTGTCGCCGCGGCCGAGGGCCGCGACCAGCTCCAGGTCGGCGGCGGCCTCGACGGCCCGTACGGCCTCGGAGCCGATGCGGCCCTTGGCTCCGAGAACCGCCACGCGCAGCTTGCTCATGTTCTGTCCGTCTCCTTGGCTTCCTTGACCGACGCGTTCTTACGCGACCGCTTCGTGCAGGCGCGCGGCCTGCTTGTCCTTGAGCGGGCCGATGACCGACAGGGACGGGCGCTGTCCCAGGATGTCGTGCGCGACCTCGCGCACCTCGTCCGGGGTCACGGCCGTGATGCGGGCCAGCATGTCGTCGACCGACATCTGCTCGCCCCAGCACAGCTCGCTCTTGCCGATACGGTTCATCAGCGCGCCGGTGTCCTCCAGGCCGAGCACCGTGGAACCGGCGAGCTGACCGATGGCCCGGCCGATCTCGTCGTCGCTCAGCCCGTCCCGCGCGACCTGCTCCAGCTCGTCGCGGCAGATCTTCAGGACGTCGTGCACCTGGTTGGGGCGGCAGCCCGCGTAGACGCCGAACAGGCCGCAGTCCGCGAAGCCCGAGGTGTACGAGTAGACGCTGTACGCCAGGCCGCGCTTCTCGCGGACCTCCTGGAACAGGCGGGACGACATGCCGCCGCCCAGCGCCGTGTTCAGGACGTCCATGGCCCAGCGACGCTCGTCGGTGCGGGCGAGGCCCGGCATGCCGAGGATGACGTGGGCCTGCTCGGTCTTGCGGCCGATGACCTCCATGCGGCCGGCCGTGCGCAGCTTCTTGAGGCCGGCGCGCGGGCCGACGGGGGCCGCGGCGGGGCCGTCCAGCGCGCCCGCCCGCTCGAAGGCAGCGCGGACCTGGCGGACGACCTTGTTGTGGTCCACGTTGCCCGCGGCGGCGACGACCAGGTGGGTCGGGTCGTAGTGCTTCTTGTAGAAGCGGCTGATGCGGCCGCGGTCGAGGGCGTTGATCGTGTCGACGGTGCCGAGGACGGGACGGCCCAGCGGCGTGTCGCCGAGCATCGTGTGCGCGAACAGGTCATGCACGCAGTCGCCCGCGTCGTCCTCGGTCATCGCGATCTCTTCGAGGATCACCCCGCGCTCGGCGTCGACGTCCTCCTCAGCGATGAGGGAGCCGGTCAGCATGTCGCAGACGACGTCGATGGCCAGCGGGAGGTTCGAGTCGAGCACGCGCGCGTAGTAGCACGTGTACTCCTTCGCCGTGAAGGCGTTCATCTCGCCGCCGACCGCCTCGATGGCGGCGGAGATGTCGAGGGCGCTCCGGCGGGAGGTGCCCTTGAAGAGGAGGTGCTCCAGGTAGTGCGTCGCGCCGTTCAGCGTGGGCGTCTCGTCGCGGGAGCCCACGTGGGCCCAGATGCCGAAGGTCGCCGAGCGGACCGAGGGCAGGGTCTCGGTGACGATGCGCAGACCGCTCGGAAGCGTGGTCCTGCGGACGGTGCCGGCGCCGGCGGCGCCCTTGATCAGTGTTTGGGTACGGGCGACGGCCCGCGCCTCCGAGGAGGTGCGGGCCGTCGCCTTGGTGGTACGAGACGTCACTTGTCGGTGTCGTCCTTCGCCTCGTCGTCCTCTTCGCCCTCGACGACGGGGACGAGGGAGAGCTTGCCGCGCGAGTCGATCTCGGCGATCTCGACCTGGACCTTCTGGCCCACACCGACGACGTCCTCGACGTTCTCCACGCGCTTGCCGCCGGCGAGCTTGCGGATCTGCGAGATGTGCAGCAGACCGTCCTTGCCCGGCATGAGCGAGACGAACGCACCGAAGGTCGTCGTCTTCACGACGGTGCCCAGGTAGCGCTCGCCGACCTCCGGCATGGTCGGGTTGGCGATGCCGTTGATCGTGGCGCGGGCGGCCTCGGCCTGCGAGCCCTGCGCGGCACCGATGTAGATGGTGCCGTCGTCCTCGATCGTGATGTCGGCGCCGGTGTCCTCCTGGATCTGGTTGATCATCTTGCCCTTCGGGCCGATGACCTCACCGATCTTGTCCACGGGGATCTTGACGGTGATGATCCGCGGGGCGTTCGGGGACATCTCGTCCGGGACGTCGATCGCTTCCATCATCACGTCGAGGATGTGGAGGCGGGCGTCGCGGGCCTGCTTGAGGGCGGCGGCCAGGACGGAGGCCGGGATGCCGTCGAGCTTCGTGTCGAGCTGGAGTGCCGTCACGAACTCCTTGGTGCCGGCGACCTTGAAGTCCATGTCACCGAAGGCGTCCTCGGCACCGAGGATGTCGGTCAGGGCGACGTAGTGCGTCTCACCCTTGATCTCCTGGGAGATCAGGCCCATGGCGATACCGGCGACGGGGGCCTTGAGAGGCACACCGGCGTTCAGCAGCGACATGGTGGAGGCGCAGACGGAGCCCATGGACGTCGAGCCGTTCGACCCGAGCGCCTCGGAGACCTGGCGGATCGCGTAGGGGAACTCCTCGCGCGTCGGCAGGACCGGCACGATCGCGCGCTCGGCGAGCGCGCCGTGGCCGATCTCGCGGCGCTTGGGGGAGCCGACGCGGCCCGTCTCACCGACGGAGTACGGCGGGAAGTTGTAGTTGTGCATGTAGCGCTTGCGGGTCACCGGGGAGAGGGTGTCCAGCTGCTGCTCCATGCGCAGCATGTTCAGCGTGGTGACGCCCAGGATCTGGGTCTCGCCGCGCTCGAACAGGGCCGAGCCGTGCACGCGCGGGATGGCCTCGACCTCGGCGGCCAGGGTGCGGATGTCGGTGACACCGCGGCCGTCGATGCGCTTCTTCTCCTTGATGACGCGCTCACGGACCAGGGACTTGGTCAGCGAGCGGTACGCGGCGGAGATCTCCTTCTCGCGGCCCTCGAACTGCGGGAGCAGCTTCTCGGCGGCCAGACCCTTGACGCGGTCCAGCTCGGCCTCGCG
Source organism: Streptomyces sp. NPDC006552 (assembly GCF_040611655.1). Taxonomy (NCBI): domain Bacteria; kingdom Bacillati; phylum Actinomycetota; class Actinomycetes; order Kitasatosporales; family Streptomycetaceae; genus Streptomyces; species Streptomyces sp. NPDC006552. The sequence goes on along the minus strand of NZ_JBEXOS010000044.1, from coordinate 58,418 downwards.
GTCCTGCTTGCCCGGGATGGTGAGGGCGGCCGACAGCTCGGACTTGACCGCGGCGGTCAGGGCCTCGAGCACGTCGTCCTGGTAGTCCAGGAAGATCGGGAACTCGGCGGTCGGCTTCGCGGCCTTCGCGGCGAGGTCGGCCTGAGCCTTGCACAGCACCTTGATGAAGGGCTTCGAGGCGTCGAGACCGGCGGCCACGACCTCCTCGGTCGGCGCCTCGGCGCCGCCCGCGACCAGCTGGATGGTCTTCTCGGTGGCCTCGGCCTCGACCATCATGATCGCGACGTCGCCGTCCTCCAGGACGCGGCCGGCGACCACCATGTCGAAGACGGCGTCCTCGAGCTCGGTGTGCGTCGGGAACGCGACCCACTGGCCGTTGATCAGCGCGACGCGGACGCCGCCGACCGGGCCGGAGAAGGGCAGGCCGGCCAGCTGCGTGGACGCGGACGCGGCGTTGATCGCGACGACGTCGTACAGGTGGTCGGGGTTGAGCGCCATGATCGTGGCGACGACCTGGATCTCGTTGCGCAGGCCCTTCTTGAAGGACGGGCGCAGCGGGCGGTCGATCAGGCGGCAGGTGAGGATCGCGTCCTCGGAGGGGCGGCCCTCGCGGCGGAAGAAGCTGCCGGGGATCTTGCCCGCGGCGTACTGCCGCTCTTCGACGTCGACCGTGAGGGGGAAGAAGTCGAGGTTTTCCTTGGGGTTCTTCGAGGCCGAGGTGGCCGAGAGCACCATGGTGTCGTCGTCGAGGTAGGCGACGGCGGAGCCGGCGGCCTGACGGGCCAGACGGCCCGTCTCGAAGCGGATGGTGCGGGTGCCGAAGGAGCCGTTGTCGATGACGGCCTCGGCGTAGTGGGTCTCGTTCTCCACTAAATTTTCTCCGTTACTTTCGTCTGTTACGTCTTTTGTCCGCAGCTGCCCGTGTGGCAGCGGGACGGGTGGAGAAGCGCGCCGTGAATGCGGGCCGGTCTTCGATCGAAGCTCCCGGAGATCCTCTTGCGTCTCCGGGGGCCACTACCGAGGACCGGCGGCGGCGAGGGTGCGCTACTCCTCTTCTGTGTCACCAGAGTACAAAGCGTCGGTGACAGTGCGCACGTACGGCAAAGGGAGCGGCCCCCTCAAGAGTGGGAACCGCTCCCCTTCACGCTGTCTTAGCGGGCGCCGGCCGCACCGCGGCGGATGCCGAGGCGCTCGACCAGCGTACGGAAGCGCTGGATGTCCTTCTTGGCCAGGTACTGCAGGAGGCGGCGACGCTGGCCGACCAGGATCAGCAGACCACGACGGGAGTGGTGGTCGTGCTTGTGCGTCTTGAGGTGCTCGGTGAGGTCCGAGATGCGGCGGGAAAGCATGGCGACCTGGACCTCGGGGGAGCCGGTGTCGCCCTCCTTCTGGCCGAACTCGGAGATGAGCTGCTTCTTCGTAGCGGCGTCGAGCGACACGCGTACTCCTCGTAGTCTTCTTCATGGCCACCGAGCGCCCCTGGTCTACATCTCAGGAGAGCTTCCGTAACTCGGAGCCGGGGATCCGCTGGGCGCTGCCCCTGGATCAAGCCGGGGGCGCGTACACAAGCGGCCGTAACACAGCGTACCAGCCGCCGGGAGCGCCCCCGACCGGGTCTTGAGGTGTGCGGTCTCAGCTGGTCATCGCGCGTGCCGACGCGTACACGTCGAAGACGGCGAGGGCCAGCGGGATCAGGGTGAGCAGCACGAACGTCTCGGCGATCTCCAGGAAGCGGCCCCAGAAGGGGGTGACACCGCGCCGGGGGGTGATCAGGCCGATCGCGGTGACGAGGGCGGCGGCGGCGCCGATGGCCGCGGTGACCCAGACCGTACGGATGTCGAGCGCGGTGGTGTCGTTCTTCATGGCGTCGTACACGTACGCCATCGGGGGGTGCAGGGCGAGGCCGAGGCCCAGGAAGACGAGGGCCGCGAGGCCCGCCGCGAGGGTGGCGCCGACCTGGGCGGTGTAGCGGAACAGGTGGGCGCGCATCAGCATGGCGACGCCGGTGGCCAGGGCGAGGAGCTGTCCCCACACGTTCGTGGAGAAGCCGAGGACGATCGAGGCGCCCACGGCGACGAGGGCACAGCCGCCGACGAGGCCGACGAGCAGTTCGTGGCCGCGGCGGGCCTGGGCGGCGACGCGCTCGGCGTCGACGGCCTCGTGCGGGTCGGCCGGTTCGCCCGTGGAGTCGTAGCCCGCGCGCGCGGGGTTGGGCGGCGCGAACCCGATGGGCAGGCGCGCGAACCGCATGGACAGGCCCGGCAGGAAGGCCAGCGCGCTCACCGCGAGCGGCGCGCAGAGGGCGGCCGTCTCGATGGGCCTCAGCTCCGTGAGGTTGGCGATGAAGGTGGTGATCAGGCCGATCAGGGAGGCGAAGACGAACGCCACGAAGGGGCCGTCACCGCCCGGCGAGACCAGGGTGAGGACGACGGAGACGACCAGGACCGCCGCGCAGGCGAGGAGGAACTGGAGGCGGCCGATGCCCTGGCCCGCGGAGAGCGGCAGCAGTCCGGAGCCGGCCGCGGCGATGTTCGGCAGGGCGCCCAGGCCGAGGGCGACGGCCGAGCCGCGGTCGTTGTAGACCCGCGCGCGCACGCACGCCAGGGTGACCAGGAGGAGGCCCGCGACGGCGGCCAGGACGCCCTGGAGGCTGTGCATGTCGTGGCGCAGCTCGGAGTTCCAGGCCACGAAGGCGATCAGGGCGGGGAGGATGCCGCCGGCCACGAGGCCCGCCGCGCGCGTGAGGTCGCCGCTCCACAGGGTGCGGTCCTTGGTGACGGCGGAGGCGACGGCCTCGGAGACGTCGTCGAAGACCGCGGGCGGCAGCGACTCGGAGAAGGGGCGCAGCGTGAGCAGCTCGCCGTCCAGGATGCGCTGCGCGGCGAACGAGCGGGCGCTGTCGAGCACCGTGCCGTCGCGCCGGACGAGGTGGTAGCCGACGGGGGCGCCCTCGGCCGGGCTCTGCTGGGAGAGCCGCAGGATCTCGGGGTACAGGTCGGCGACCGGTACGTCGTCGGGCAGCGCCACGTCGATGCGGCTGTCGGGCGCCACGATGGTGACGCGGCAGAAGCCGAGGCCCGTGCCCGCCGCGGCAGGGGCTCCGGTACCCGTTGCGCCGGCGCGGCCGGTCGGCGCGGAGGCCGTCATGCTCACCTGCTGTTCCCCCTTTTTCCGAAGGCTCTTCGAGACTCTTCCGAAGACTCGGTCGTGCGCGGACGGGCGCGGTGCTGTGCCCGGCACGTCCGTCTGTAAAAATCCTGTGTACGTTGCGCTTCCCGCCCCGCGGGGCCGGTCACACGCGCTTCCCCGGCCGGAATCCGGGCCGGGCACACGTTCCGAACCGTGCGGATTGCCCGGATTTCCCGGGTGGATTCGCCCCTGTTCACGCGTACCACCGGCACCCTACCGCCCGCCGCTGTCAGTGGTTGTCAGTAGGATCGCGAACCGCGATCGACGTCCGCCTGACACGGGGCGGCGGACGGAACAGCTCGGTCCGGCAAGGGAATTGGTGCAGAGTGAGCCACATCGTCGTCAAGCGCCCACCTCGGGCACTGCCGTCCGAGGTGCCCACGGAGGAGGTGGTGCTGCAGCCTCCGCCGGAGCTTCCGCGTGGGCAGCAAGAGGGCGCGCTGATGCAGATCCTGCCCATGCTCGGCATGGGTGGCTCGGTCGTGTTCTTCTTCAATCCCCAGGCCCAGCCCTTCATGAAGATCATGGGCATGGTGATGGTGGCGTCCACGATCGCGATGGGCATTGCGATGCTGGCCCGCTACCGCAAGGGCAACCAGGGACAGATGGCGGACATGCGCCGCGACTACCTGCGCTACTTGTCGCAGACGCGGCGCGAGGCCCTGGGCACCGCCCGTAAGCAGCGCGACGCGCAGTACTACCTGCACCCTTCGCCGGAGCAACTGTGGGCGCTGGTCGCCGAGGGCAGCCGCGTCTGGGAGCGGCGCAGCGGCGACGAGGACTTCGGGCAGGTGCGGGTGGGGCTCGGCCCCCAGGGTCTGGCCACTCCCCTGGTGCCGCCGCAGACCGCCCCGGTCGACGAGCTGGAGCCGCTGACGGCGGGCGCGATGCAGCGCTTTCTCGCCACCCACAGCACGCTCGAAGAGCTGCCGATGGCCGTGTCGCTGCGGGCCTTCTACCACGTGTCCGTGAGCGGAGAGCCGGTGACCGTGCGCGGCTCCGCGCGCGCCCTGGTCGCCTCCCTCGCCTCCATGCACTCCCCCGAGGACCTCGTCATCGCGGTCGCCGCCGGGCGCCAGACCGCACCGGAGTGGGAGTGGGCGAAGTGGCTCCCCCACAACCAGGTGCCCGGGCTCACCGACGGCGCCGGCAGCCGCCGCCTCGTCACGACGGACGCCGGCGAGCTGGAGGAGCTGCTCGGCACCCGTCTGGAGGGCCGACCGCGCTTCCACCCCGGCGGCGCCCCCGTACCGGAGCAGCCGCACGTGGTCGTCGTCCTCGACGGCCTCTCCCTGCCTCCCACCTCACTCCTTGCCAGCCCCGAGGGTCTGCAGGGCGTGACGGTCCTGGAGGTCGTCCCCGGCGACCTCACGACCGGCCGCGGCGACCTCTCCGTCGTCGTCCACCCGAAGGTGCTGCGCCTGGAGTCGGCGCACGGCATGGTCTACGAAGGCACCCCGGACGTGCTCTCGTACGCCGCCGCCGAGGCGCTCGCCCGCCAGCTCGCCCCGCTGCGTATGGCGACGGGCGGCGACAGCGACGACGAACCGCTGCTCGCCAACCTCGAGTTCACCGATCTGATGAACCTGGGCGACGCGGCGACCGTCGACACCAAGCGCACCTGGCGGCCGCGTTCGCAGGCCGAGCGGCTGCGCGTGCCCATCGGTGTCGGTGACGACGGCCGGCCCGTGATGCTCGACCTGAAGGAAGCCGCCCAGGAGGGCATGGGTCCGCACGGTCTGTGCGTCGGCGCCACCGGTTCCGGCAAGTCGGAGCTGCTGCGCACCCTGGTGCTCGGTCTCGCGGTGACGCACTCCTCCGAGACGCTCAACTTCGTCCTCGCGGACTTCAAGGGTGGTGCCACGTTCGCCGGCATGGCCCAGATGCCGCACGTCGCGGCCGTGATCACCAACCTCGCGGACGACCTCACCCTCGTCGACCGCATGGGTGACTCGATCCGCGGTGAGCTCAACCGCCGCCAGGAGATGCTGCGCGACGCGGGCAACTACGCGAACATCCACGACTACGAGAAGGCGCGCGCGGCCGGTGCGCCGCTCCAGCCGATCCCCTCGCTCGTCCTGGTGATCGACGAGTTCAGCGAGCTGCTGACGGCGAAGCCGGACTTCATCGAGATGTTCGTGCAGATCGGCCGCATCGGCCGGTCCCTCGGCGTCCACCTGCTGCTCGCCTCGCAGCGCCTGGAGGAGGGCCGCCTGCGCGGTCTGGAGACGTACCTGTCCTACCGGATCGGCCTGCGGACCTTCTCCGCCGCCGAGTCCCGGGCGGCGCTGGGTGTCCCGGACGCGTACGAGCTGCCGAACGTGCCGGGTTCCGGCTTCCTGAAGTACGGCACCGACGAGATGGTGCGCTTCAAGGCGGCGTACGTCTCCGGGGTGTACCGCACCGGTTCGGCGCGGGTCGCCACGCCCGGCGGGCCCCTTCCGGTGGACCGGCGCCCGGCGCTGTTCACGGCGGCCGAGGTCCCCGTGCAGTACAGCCCGGTGCCGCAGCAGCGCGAGGAGGAGGCGCCGCGCGACGACAAGGACGACGCGCTCGCCGACACCGTGCTGGACGTCATCGTGCGGCGCCTGGAGGCGCAGGGTCCCGCGGCGCACCAGGTGTGGCTGCCGCCGCTGGACAGCCCGCCGTCGCTCGACTCCCTGCTGCCCGGCCTCGCGCCCGTGCAGGGCCGCGGTCTCACGCAGCCCGGGTACGAGGGCGCCGGCCGTCTCGTCGTCCCCGTCGGCCTCGTCGACAAGCCCTACGAGCAGCGCCGTGACCCGCTCTGGATCGACTTCGGCGGCGCGGCAGGCCACATGCAGATCCTGGGTGGCCCGCAGTCCGGCAAGTCGACGCTGCTGCGCTCGATCATCGCCTCCTTCGCGCTGACGCACACGCCGCAGGAAGTGCAGTTCTACGGCCTCGACTTCGGTGGTGGCGGTATGGCCGCCGTCGCCGGTCTGCCACATGTGGGCGGTGTCGCCTCCCGCCTGGACCCGGAGAAGGTGCGCCGTACGGCGGCCGAGGTCTACGGCGTGCTGACCCGGCGCGAGGAGTACTTCCGCACGGCGGGCATCGCCTCCATCGCCGACTTCCGCAACCGCCGCGCGCGGGGCGACATCTCGATGACCGACCAGCCGTGGGGCGACGTCTTCCTGGTCATCGACGGCTGGGGCAACTTCCGTACGGACTACGAGGCGCTGGAGCCGCTCGTCCTGGACATCGCGGCGCGCGGTCTCGGGTACGGCCTCCACGTGATCCTGACGGCGTCGCGGTCCATGGAGGTCCGGGCGAACATGAAGGACCACCTCATGAACCGCCTGGAGCTGCGGCTCGGCGACACGATGGACTCCGAGTTCGACCGCAAGATCGCGGCCAATGTGCCGACGGGTGTGCCCGGACGCGGCCAGACCCCGCAGAAGCAGCACTTCATGGCGGCGGTCCCGCGCATCGACGGCCTGTCGTCGGACACGGACCTGGCCGAGGCGACGTCAGCGCTGGCCGCGGAGGTCACCCGGCACTGGACGCAGCCCGGGGCGCCCGAGGTCCGGCTGCTGCCGCGGGAGTTCCCCGCGCGCCAGCTGCCGCCGGGCGACCGCTTCCCGGAGCGCGGCATCTCCTTCGCGCTCGACGAGGACAACCTCGAACCGGTCTTCGTCGACTTCGACCAGGACCCGTTCTTCCTCATCTTCGGCGAGAGCGAGTCCGGCAAGTCGAACCTGCTGAAGCTGATCATCCGGCAGCTGACGCAGCGCTACAGCGGCGACACCTGCAAGCTGTTCGTGGTCGACAACCGGCGCTCCCTGCTCGATGTCGCCCCGGCCTCGCACCTGGCCGAGTACATCCCGATGTCGAACCAGATGTCGCACCACATGGACGCGCTCGTCGACCTGATGCAGCGCCGTACGCCGACCGCGGACGTGACGGCCCAGCAGCTGCGTGACCGCAGCTGGTGGCGCGGGCCGACCGTCTACGTGATCATCGACGACTACGACCTGGTCTCGACGTCCAGCGGCAACCCGCTCTCGGGCCTGACCGAGCTGCTGCCGTTCGCGCGCGATGTCGGCGTGCGGTTCATCATCGCCCGCTCCACGGCGGGTTCGGGCCGCGCCGGTTACGAGGCCTTCATGCAGCGCATCAAGGAACTCGGCGCGCAAGGTGTGGTGTTGGCCGGCGACCCGAACGAGGGCGACCTCCTCGGCGGGGTGCGGCCGCGGCCGATGCCGCCGGGCCGGGGCACGTTCGTCTCGCGCAAGCGGGGCAAGCCGTTGGTGCAGGTGGGGTTGGAGCAGTAGGGCCGGCCCAGCGGGGTCGAGGGAGGGGCTGCGCCTTGCAGGGTGCGGCCCCTTTCTGGTGGGTCCGCCGTTCGGTGCGGCCCTTTCTGGTGCGGGGGGTCATGTGGAGGGGGCTTTCCGGCGGGACGCATGAGGTGGTGGGCCCGCGCCAAGTAGGGTGGCCGCAGCAGCAGTTCGTACGTCCGGAAGGGGCCGCTCACCATGGCGGATGCACAGGAGCCCACCGCGCGGGAGACTCGGCGGACCGAGACCCCCGAGGAGATGCAGGCACGCAAGGAGCGCGAGAAGAACGAGCTGTACGCGCTCGACATCTCCGGCGTGGAGTGGCACAGCGCCCCGGGTACGGAGCAGCACGAGGAGCGCGTGGAGATCGCGTACCTGCCGGACGGGGCGGTGGCGATGCGGTCGTCGCTGGAGCCGGAGACGGTGTTGCGGTACACGGAGGCGGAGTGGACGGCGTTCGTCCTGGGGGCGCGGGACGGGGAGTTCGATCTGGAGCCGGCCGTGACAAATGGCGGGGCTGCGGGCGAGCAGGAGCAGAAGTAGGCGTCGGCTCAACTCGGGGCGATACCAGTCCCGGGAAGGAACACCTGCCCTCATGGGCCTCACAGCATCGGCAGGCCCCCACGGAAGCTCCAGCCGCCCTTCAGTCGCCCGGGGAGGGCTCGTGCACCCTTTACTGTGCGCGGCCCACCCCGAACGCGCGCCAGGTATAGGCGGGTTGACTCTTGGTTCCCCCGCCTTGCACGGTGCGGCTTCCGAAGAAGATCCTCCCGTGCTCGACGACGATGTCGCTCGTGTCCGGGTCCACCAGAATCGACGCTTCGTGGAACGGAGAGAAGAAGAAATAACTGCTTTCCTTGCCAGTTTTCGGGTCTAGGCCGACCAACTGGGTTGGTGCGAAGGTGTCCGTCCCTACTTTGAGAGCCAGCAGTTGGTCACCGCTCATACGTAGCGGAAAGAGCTCCTGATCCTTGCCCGCATCGAACTTGACTCCCGTGTGCCCGGTCTTCAGATCGAAGGACACGATCGAGTTCGTCTCGTGGGCGACGCCCTCCGTCACCTCACCCGTAGTGATGAAGGCCTGGTCGTCGGAGACAGCGATACGTGAGCACTGATCCACGGCCGAGAACATCAGAGCGTCCTCGGCGCTCGACGAAAGACCGCTCTCACACTTCGCCTCGTAATGGTCGCCCGAGAACCGAATGGTGTTCTGGTACTTCCCCTCCTCATCGAGGGTGATGAGGTCCGACAGATTAGCCTCCCCCGCCGACACAGCAAGAACAACCGGTTCCGCGGAGACGAGATAGACGAAATTCAGGTGCTCGTTCGTCTTGTAGGTCCAGACCGGCCTTCCGGTCTCGAGTGAGATGCGCTGGACCCGGTATTGCGTGCCCCCGTCCCTCGTCTGGCAGTCCAGTCGCAACAGCAGCGCCCGGCCTCCCTTGAATCCAGCCTCCCGACAGGCAGACGTACCGGCCCGCGCCCAGAGCTTCTTTCCGCTCGTCATGTCGTATCCCGCGGACCCGGTGCCATAGGCGACCGCGACCACACCTCTGGCCAGGGAGACGTTGGGATACAGATCGAAAGCGTCTTTCTTCCACGGGACAGATTTCTGCCAGATCCTCTCACCCGTATTGACGTTGAAGAACATCAATTCGGTACAGCGGTGGTCCGCGCCCTTGAAAAGGACAGCGGTACTTCCGCCGACGGTCACACTCTGGGTCCACCCACAGATGTCACCTGAGAGTTGGCGTTGCCAGACGAGCTCATCATCGGCGTCGATTTTGAACCCCTGGATGGCGCCCGCCACGCCCTTCGCCAGCACCTCGTCCGTCGCCCAGGTCCCGGGAGTGGTCCGCATCTCGGCCGGCTTGAGCTTGCTGTCACCGATCGCGGACACCAGTCGTCCAGCACCGCCGGCGGGGCGCCTCTCGACCGTCGCCCTCACCTCGTCGGGCGCCTGCTGAGCGGAGGCATTGTCATAGCGGGACGGCTCACTGCCGTCCTTTGTCCAGACCCCCCGAAGGACCCACCCGACCCCGACCGCCACGACCACGAGGGCCACGGCAAACGAGGCCCAGACCCTGACACGACGGCGCCTCGCACGCTCATCAGCAGCACGCGTCGATTGCGTGAACGGAGACGGCGGCGGGCCGAAGCTCATAAGGGATACCTCTCGCTACATATAAGCCAGGACAGCGAAAGGGTGGGCACCTCCCGCGCGTGCCCACCCCGAGACGACAACTGCTTCCTTTACTGGAAGTAGCCGGCGGCCTTCTTGTCGCCATCCATGTACGTACCACCGGACTGCCCGACGACGTGTCCGATGCCGGTCAGCGCCTGGTGGATGTCGGCGGCTTCCTTGTCCCACTTCTGAAGCTTCTCACCGAAGGTGCCCTGCGCCTCACCGGCCCAGTACTCCTGGCTCTTGACGACCAGCTGCCGCAGCTCCTGGAGATCTGCCTCGAGAGCCTTCGCCTCGTTACCGATCTGGGTCGCCGCCTGGTCGAGCCCGTCGTAGGTTACGAGCAGCCCGTCACCGTTACCGGCCATATTCCTCTACCTCGTCTCGCTCGTGTATGTGCGTCTGACGTACTTCTGCTGTCTTGAGCTCAGCGATTCTCAGTACTTGCTGAGCGAGGAGGCTCCGTCGGTGACGGAGATCTTGCTCACGGACGAGCGCACGTCGTCTTCCGAACTGTCCTTGATGTTGCGCGTCTTGTTCATCGCGTCGATGACATCGGCGAGGATCTTGCCGATGTTCTGCAGAGATTCGTTAATCTCGTACTGCTTCTTGTCGAAGGCGCTCTTACCGATGCCCTTCCACTTTCCCTCCAGGGCATCAATGACACCCTGCAGGTTGTGGACGCGCTTGCGGATACCGTCGTACTTCTCCGACATCTGCTTCTCAAGCTGAATTACTTGCTGGTCTTCGAGCTTCTGCTGCCCGCTGGCCATGGCGCTCCTGCCTTTCCTTAGGTGTGCCTCTAGTCCCAACCGATTCGGTTCGTGCTTCGCTAAAGGCCCGAACCGCTCCCCCGTGGCCCGCCCAAGAAGCGAGGAAACTCCACGGTTGAAAGTCTTACTGGCCGCGCCGCGCCCGCATCACGGCGAACCCGCCGCCCCCGACCACGATCACCGCGGCGATCACGCCGAGCGCAATCCACAACGTGTTGCTGTCACTTGACGTCTTCGCCTCTGATTTTGCCGCTTCAGCGGGGACATCTGAAGCGTTTTGGGTGGGCTGTGACGAGCCTGATGCAGAGGTGGAAGGAGCCGCGTCGGAGCCCGAACCGGCCGTCTTCGTCTGCTCGTTGGTGATGGGATCGATGTCGGCGGTTCCCGGCCGGCCTTCGTTGTGCAGCACGTTGCGCGCGGGCCGGACCAGTCCGTAGCCGAGATACTGGCTCGGCCTCTCCTTCGGCCAGCTGCGGCTTGCGGTGTCGGTCAGGACGCGCAGCACCTGGTTGTTGGTCCAGTCAGGGTGCGCGGACCAGATGAGTGCTGCCGAGGCCGAAGCCAGAGCCGAGGCGGAACTGGTGCCCTTGGCATCATTGCAGTACGAACCGAGGGATGCGTCGCACCACTCCGGGATGTGCAGGCCAGGGGCGGCGAGGTCGACGAAGTCACCATGCTCGGAAAACTTCGCCACCTTCCCCGTCTCGTCGGACGCCGCGACGCCCACGACGTTGTCGTACGCGGCCGGGTAACCGATCTCGTTCTTCTTCTCCGCGTCGTTACCCACCGCGGCGAACAGCAGCTTGCCCTGAGAATGGGCGTACTTGACCGCGGCTTCGGTGTCCGGGTCGACCAGGTCCTGCCCGAAGGACATATTGATGATCTTCGCGTCCGTGTCCGCCGCGGCCCTGATCGCGTCAGCAGGCACGGCCGTCTTCTTCTGCTCGGCCGCGTCCTTCATCTTCGATACCTGGACCCGGAACGGGATGATCTTCGCCCCCGGTGCCAGCCCCTTCAGACCACCGCCCGCTCCCGTGCCGGCGATGAGCTCGGCCATGGTGGTGCCGTGTCCGACGTAGTCCTTGGTCGCCCCGTACGCGACCTTCCGCGGTGTCTCGTCCGAGAGGACCTGCCCCTTCAAGGACGGAGTGCTGTCGCTGGTCCCCGAGTCGATCAGTGCAACCTTGACGCCCTTGCCCGTGCTGACCTTCCAGATCGCATCGGCGTCCATGGCGTCCAGGTACCACTGCTGCGACTGGACGTTCCCTGCAGCCAGGGCGGCCGGGGCAAGCCCACATGACGTACCGGCCACCGCGCCCACCGCGGTGGCCGAAACCGCCAACCGCACAGCGAGACGCCGTGGTACATGTACGCTCCGCCGAGTCCGTCGGCCGATCCCTGACTTCATGGTGCTGTACGTCCTCGCTCGGGAGTTAGTCGATCACCGGCGGCACGTCGCGCCGCGGCTGCTGCGGAAGATGCGTGGCCTCGTCCTCGACGAGGTAGTCAGGCCGCTCGGTGCCATCCTGGTCATCCTTTTCGCGGTCCCGCTGCTTGGACGGGCCACGTACGAGACCTTCACCGCCCGACGTGAATCCGTTACGACCGGCGCGCGCCGCCGATGTCTTCCCGGCCGGGCGCCCCGTCACCGCCTCGGAAGCACCCTGGACCTGGCGTCCGACACCCGAGGAGCGGCCCGCCGTCTCCGTGCCGGGCACGCCCATGACGCCCCGCTGACCGATGCGGCCGGACGTTCCCCGGGAGTTGCTGCCGGGGTTTCCGCCCATGACGGTGCCCGGCGGGGTCCGGGCAGCGCCCGGCCCCGCACCCTTGGGCGCGCTGGGTCGGCCACCGACAACACCGTTTGAGCGAGCCGCGCCCGTGGTCCCCGGCCCTGCGGAACGCGCCGCGTTCGCGCCGTTCGGCTTCGGCGTGCCACCGGTGACGCCACGAGCCGTGCTCGTGGGGCGGCCCCCCTGCATGCCGCCCTGGGCACTCGGCCCGGTGCCGCGGCCCATGGGTGGGTTCGTGCCACGCGCCTGGGGACCCCGCGAGGTACCGGACGGGGTCGAGTTCTGCGCCCGTCCCTGCGCGGTGAACGGCGTCCTGTTCGCGCCGCCACCGAACTTGCCGGTGCCCGCTCCGGGAAGATTGGTCAGCCCCTGTGGGAACGGGCTCGGTGTACCGCTGGGGCCCGGGCCGGTCGGACTCACGGGCGTCTGCGGGCTCGGCGTCGAGGTCGTCGGCGGCGGAAGGGTGCCGACGCTGTTGATCTCGGTGCCGACCGGGCGATCGGGTATCGTGACCGACCCCTGAACATCGTCCGGCGTCACATGCCGTGCCTCGGACACGGCGGGGGTGGTGGAGTCGGCCACGTGCGCGGGAGGCGTGCTTGCGGCAGGGCCAGGCCCGGTCTCGCCACCGCGGCCACTGTTGCCGTCGCTGTAGAACCCACCCGTGGGCTCCGGCTTCGGCACCCCGACATTCGGCATCGTCTCGAACGTCGGCGGCTTCAACGACCCCAGCGTCTCCGCGGAGATCGAGTAGAAGGACGCCAACCGGTTCATCTGGTTGATCGCTTCTTGCCGGTGCTTCTCGACCTTGACGGCTTCGTCGTAGTCGGGGTCACCCGCGGTCCGCTTGTCCGCCGGGAGCGCCTCTGGCTTCACCGCCTTGTGCGAGGGGCGGGTATCCCGTGGCGGCAGCGAACTCTTCACCGAGGCGAGGCCGGTCGCGGCAGCGGCGATCTCCACGCCCGCCGTCTGGACGTACCCGCTCAGGGCGTCGGTGTGGCCCGCGAGCTTCGCGCCCCACTTCTGGAAGGCGACGCCCGCCTCACCCTGGAAGTCGTCACTGGCATGCTTGAGGTTGGTACGCAGCTCGGTGGCCGCGTCGGCCATTGCCTGGCTTGCCTTGAACAGGGCCGTGCCGGCGTTCTCGAGGTCGCTCGGCTTGGTGCCCTCGACCAGGTCGAGCATCGCGTTGAGCCGGTGCTCCTCGAAACGCGTGCTCCCTGGTGTGACGTGGAGGTCCTTCGCGAGCTTATCCGAGACGGAGAATGCACGGTCCGACCCGAACCCGAACGTATCGTGCAGCACACTCATGACGCTCTGGACGCCGTCCGTGACCGCGACCTGCCCCGCCACCCGCTCCTGAGGAGTGGGAGGGGTATCCGGCGTCTTCCCGTCGTTGCCGCTCATTTACTTGTACCCCCCCTTCGACTGCGTCTCGTCGCCGTGCCCCTTGGACGGCTCCGCCGCACGATGCTGGTGGTCGATCTTCGTCTGGATCTCCCAGAAGCGGCGCCGCTGGTCCTCTTCCAGGTTGGCGAACCCGACTTCCGCACCGTGTGAGGCGATGCTCATCGCCTCGATCTGCATGCCCAGCATCTTCGAGAGGGACGTGATGCGGCTGTGCACCTGCTCGTAGCTGAGGTGTAGGACGTCAGCCTCGACGAAGGCCCCGGTCCCACTGGTGACGGCAGTGCGGCTGATCTGGTGGTCACCCACCTTGGCCGAACTGCCGGGCGAACCCTCGAAGTCCTGCAGGATCTTGTCCACCCGCTGCTTAAAGGTCGTGAGGACTTCCGAGCCGACCTTGAGATCGGCCGCTGCAGCCTTCGATACGCCCCCGCCTTCCGCTGGAAGCACGACGCCTTCCTCCCCGTTTCCCCGTAAACTCTCCGGCCGAGAGCGCCGGAGTACCCGCCATACGATCGCAAAGCACGTCAGGCCTTACAACGCACTTACCACTGTAGTCACCCGGTACATCTACTCCAACCGAGCTGTGCTGCAACTCCGTCACGAGACGGCGTCAGGGGCAGTCATTTGCCCTATTCGCCCCGGCCGCGCGTCGAGGCGTGGGATGCGTCGCTTCGGACGCGTGCCGGATCAAGAGAGCCAACTCCGCGACCCAGAGGGCGAGTTGTCCCCGTCGCGGTCTCCTGGCGGACGGCCCGCGAGAAGCCCTCCCGGGGCGGCCGTTCAGCTCTGCGCCGGCGTGGGTGTCTTGTCCGCCTGAATGCCGAAGTTGATCTTATCCCGGTCGACGGAGGTGACCTTGACCGTGACGCCCAAGGTGCTGCCATCCGAGGCCGTGAGCTTGCAGCGAGTGGTGGTACCGACATTGCCCTTCAGGTTCTCGGGGCAGCTGATGTCGGGCTTGGCCTGGCCCGTCGAAGCGGCGAGCTTCTCGGCGACGGTGTCCGCCAGCTTGCCCTTCGACAGCTCCGGCTCGGACTTCCCGTCACTGGCCGAGCCCGAGCAGCCGGCGAGCAGCGCGCCCGCGGTGACGGCCGACAAGGTCCACGTGGCGGCAGTGAGGCGGGCCTTGAGCATGGCAAGTTCCATTCCAGGTGAATCAGGAGGAAAAGATGACAAAGACGAACCGCTCGGGGCCCGCTCGGCCCGCCAGCATATGAGGGTCGCCGGGTCGACACTTGACCTCTTTGTTCGCTAACCGGGCAAATGGCTGCGCTCCACGGAGTCTCTGCCGCATCGGCAGACGATCTTCACTTCCGTGTTGATGCGTACGGCGCCGTGCACTGACCATGCGTACGGCATCACTGCCCCGCCGGTGGACTACCGCACAGCGGGCAGACCGCGGTTCACAGGAGCACACGGTATCCGCAATAATCCCGACCCATGGAACAGCTGGTCGGGATCCTCGTGAAGGTCCTTTTGTTCGCTTTCGTCGTCGGCATGTTCACCCTGGTCATCAGGGCGTTCATCCGCAGCGGCCAGGAGGACAAGAGGATGCGCCGAGACTGGGAGGAGCTGGCGCAGGTCGCGGCGGCGCGCGGCTGGACGCATGAACGGCGTGCGCCCGGGCTGGCCACCGAGTTCTGCGGCGTGGGCCCCATGCCGGGCAGCGGAGACAACCTGACCGCTTGGCATTACGTCACCGGGGAGTTCCGCGGCCGCTCGTTCAAGTGCTTCGAGTACCGGTACTCGAATCCTCTCTCGGGCAGCACCGGGGCCGGGGAGAGCAAGAAGCTCACGATCGAGTCAGTGTTCCTTGTCTCGGTGCCCGGATCGGGACCATACCTCCAGGTGGGACGCCCCGGAAAGTTCGACACGGTGATGGGGCGCGGCGCGAAGACGCTCCTCGGACTGCCCGCATTCGACGCCGCGTTCCGTGTCGACACGGAGGACGAGACTTTCGCTCGCACCATCCTGAGTGACGAGGTTCAGGCCTTTCTGCTGGCGGACGAGCGTGCGAAGAAGAATCCTCTTCGTGTCCGACACGACGAGCTGTTCACCTGGTACACCGGCACACTGTCGCCACAGGCGCTCGAGGACCGGCTTCATTACCTGTGCGATGTGCTGGACCGGATTCCCGCCCAGGCCTGGGCTGCCGCCTGAGAACGCCGAGTGCCCCTTGCCCAGACGCGTGGTCGCCGTGGGGCAGGGGGCGCTGCCGTGCGTTTAACGTTCGGCCGTACCGAACTCAGGTCGCGTCGCCCGGACGGACGGTGCGCAGGAAGTGCCGGAAGTCGCCGATCACTTCACGCATCTGTTTCTGCGTTCCCGTGAGGACGAGTTCGAGCACCGCGCGCTGTGCCGGATTGTGCACGTCCTCCAGACCTAGGAACACCTGGCTCTGGCCCAACTCGATCGGCTCCCCCCGCAGCGTGGTGGAGAGCACGACGTCCTGCGCGATCCCCGGAGCGTCCGTGAGGCCCGGAAGATCGGGCGTGCCGATCTCGGTCTTCTTGAGGACGCGTACGGGGCCGCCCTGCTGGAGGCGGGGAATGGCTTCGTCGGCGATCTGCGAGATGGTGGCGCCGTCGTTGCGCATCCCACCGGAAATGGTGATGTTCGCGGTGAATCCGTCATCGACGGAGTCGGGATGCAGCGCAACGAAGGCGACGTGCGGTGTCCCCACCTCGTCGGGCGGGGCCGCCCGCCAGCCGTCCGGCAGCGAGAATGAAATCTTGACCGGCAACGTGGCCGCCATGATGGTTCCAATCCTTCGGTGAAACTCGGCGCGGGCTCGAACGGGGCTACAACCAGCTGCCGACGGTGCTGTCCCAGGCATCGCCCACCGCGTCGGCGCCGTCCCCGAGCGCGTCGCCGAGCTTCGCCGGATCGACCGTGACATTGAAGCCGACCTTGCCACCGACGCCCACTCCGACACCGACGTCGCCGCCGATGGTGAACTTCCCGTCCTTCACGCCGACATCGGCATGGGCTTCCGCACCCACTCCTGCCCAGGCCTCGCCATTCACACCGGCACCGACACCGGCGACGTCCGCGGAGGCGGAACCGGTCGCCTTGGCGCCGGCGAACGCCTCGGCTCCGGCATGTACGCCGTCCTTGCCCGCGGACAGCTTCACCCCCGCGTCGGCACCCGCGAAGGCCTTCCCCTCTGCCTGTGCCCCGACGATGCCGTACTCCAGACTGCCGCTCGCGGACGCCTGGGCGAGATAGGCGGTCCCGGAGACGCCGGCTTGGAACTGGCCGTTGGTGACGCTCGCGCCGACTGAGCCGTCCACGCCCAGCGTCTGGACACCCGCCTCGTACTTGTACTTGGCGCCGCTCCAGTTGCCTTCACCGTCGATACCGGCGGACCACACACTGGCTTTGCCCGACCACTCAGCGAGCTTGATGCTCCACTCGGTCTTCTTACCGGCCGTCGCGTCGTCGTCGGCTCCGGGCTCCGTAGTGGTCTTGTCCCGCAGGTACCAGTTGCCATCCTCGCCCTTGCCCCACTCCCTCTCGCGGTGACGCGGGTTGTCCTCGGTACCGAACCACGACTTCTTCTCCCTGGCCCAGGCCTCCGGTGCGATGGCACTCTTGCCGACGCCATGGTCCTCGGCCCACTTCTTGGTATCGACTCCGCTGCGGATCCCCGCCAGCCAGCCAGGAGCGTCCTTGGCGTCGCCCGCGAGGCCGTGCAGTTTCCCGGCGAGCTTGTCCGCCTCTTCCTTGAGCTGCTTGCGCGCACTGCTCAGCAACTGCTCGGCGCCCTCGTGGTCGTCGGCCTTCCACTTGTCGATGGCGGTCCCGGCCTGCCGCTGTGCCCAGGTCAGCGTGGTGGAGTACGAGTGAACCGCCTTGGCCGCGTCCGACATCGCGTCGCTCGCGTAGTACCAGTTCTTCTTCTCTTTGCCCAAGGTGGGCCAGAAGGCGTCGCTGGCCTGACCGACCCAGCCTTTGATGCGCAGGTCGCGCAGGCCGTCGCCGATCTCCTCGAACGTGTCCGACCACTTCTTGAGGTCGGTCTCGATGTCGCCGAGCTTCCCGGTTTCCCCTGGGATGAGGTCCTTCGGGTCGTCGGTCGAGCCGAGCGTGGCTGCCATGAGTGCGGAGATCCCCGTTCTTGTTCTTCGAATCCGTTCCTGCGTCAGGGATCTCAGGCCAAGGCCGACTTGACCGTGTTCACCGCGTCCCGGATGGCCTCGTCGGTGTCCTCGTAGTCACCGTTGGCCTTGTCGAGTCCGCTCGCCAGGCCGGCCGCACAATCGGCCAGGAACTCGGCACCCGACTCCCACGTGGCGCAGAACGTCACCAGAGCCGCCGCCGCGTCGTCGTTCCCGATCTTCGCGGCTGCGTCGGCGGGGTCGCCCAGATCCACCTTCTTGACCGGCTTGAGCACGTCCACCATGTCCTTGGCCCCCTGCTTGAGGACTCCTGGACCCACTCCGAGATCACCGGCCACAGCGGCTCCCCCTCTTCTTGTCTCACCTGCTCAGAGCCACATACGCGCCGAGTTCACGAACGCTATCAGCGACCCGGGGCCCCCAAACGTGCCCTCACGGCCCCTTCACGACTCCACCCACACGGTCACCGGGTCTCCCGAAAGGCTCCGGCCGAAGCCGAACGTCAGCACGTCCCTTCCCGCGCCCTCACCCGCATCCGATATGCCAACTCCCGGTACCCGGCGCTGCCTTCACCCCCCGAGATCCCCGGAGGGGTGTAGTCCTGCTTCTTGTAGCGGGACTTCGTCACGTGGAAGCAGAAGGTGCGGTCCGTGTCGTCCGCGGTCAGGGTGAAGTCGCCGTCGCTGTGCGGGGTGCCGGCGAGCGCCGAAGCGTGCACCCCGGACTGCGGGGCGCCGCCGCCTCCGTAGCGGACGACCTTTTCCTCGATGAGTGACTCGTAGTCGTCGAAGTAGGGGGTGTCGTGCGTCAGGGAGGACTCGCGGTACCAGTACCCGTCCAGGTCGTCGGCGGCCCGGTGGGCGGCGCTCGTCAACTCGGCGTCGCTCCACCGGGAATCAGCGTCCGTCGCCCGGGCCTGCGCGCCCTGCCAGACGCAGATCGCCGCCATGGTCAGGAGCACGGCACGCGCCACCGCGAAGGCGGCAGGGGGCAGTTGGCCGCCGGACGGGTGGGTGCGGCGGCGCAGCGCGCTGACCCGGTCCGCCCGCACGCACGCCATCGCCACCAGAACAGCCGCCATAAGGAACAGGGTCGCGGCAAGACCCGTCACGCGCCGCGCTCCGCCCGGGCCCGTCTGCGCCGTGCGTCCCGTACGGCCACCGCCGCGCCCGCGAGGGCCACGACGATCACCACCGCGCCGACCGCCGCGTAGGTGGCCAGGCGGGCGTTGCGTTCGTCGGCCGTCTCGCCGAAGTGGACGGCGGCGAGGTCCGGCGGGTCGACGGTGGTGACGGCCCGGTCGGGGGTCGGGGACTCGATCGGGTCCTTGGGGTCGGCGATCTCGGTGACCGCCTTGACCGGGTCGACGACGCCCCAGCCCACCCGGTTGTCGTGGCCCGGGATGGAACGCTCCGCCGTCTGCTCGATCTGGGCGACGACCTGCTGCGCCGTCCAGTCCTTGTGGTGCTGCTTGAGGAGCGCGGCCACCCCCGCCACGTACGGGGCCGAGAAGCTCGTGCCGTTGTCGGAGCAGTGGCCGCCCTTGGGGACCGTGGAGATCATGTCGACGCCGGGGGCCGCCACGCCGACCGCGGCGTTGGACTGGGAGAAGACGGCGCGCTCGTTGTTGCGGTCCGAGGCGGCGACGGCCAGCACGCCCTTGTAGGAGGCGGGGTAGGTGGCCTTCTGGTTGCCGCCCAGGCCGTCGTTGCCCGCGGAGGCGACGACCACGGCCTTGTGGGCGAGGGCGTTGTTCACCGCCTGCTCCAGCTTGGAGCCGGCGGAGAGCGCCTTCTCCGTGTCCTGGGAGATGTTGATGACGTCGGCCCGCATCTTGACCGCGTGGTCGATCGCCTGGGCCAGTTCGTTCGAGTCGCCGTGGCCCTCGGCGTCGTTCTGCTTGATCGGGATGATCGTGGCGTCGGGGGCGAGGCCCACGAAGCCGGTGTGCTCCTCGTCCTTGCGGGCCGCGATGATGCCGGCGACGCGGGTGCCGTGGCCGACCGTGTCGGTGGTGCCGTGGCTGTTGCCGCGGTCGATCTTCTCGCCCTTGTCGTCCTTCGGGGGCAGGAAGTTGGCGCCGAGCGACTCCGCGACGGCGTCCTTCAGCTGCGGGTTCTTCGTGTCCACGCCGGTGTCGATCACCGCCACGCGTACGCCCTTGCCGGTCGCGGTCGCCCACAGGGCGTCGAGGTTGACGCGTTGCAGCGACCACGGGCGGCCCTTGTAGTCCTTGCCACCGAACGTGCACTCGCCGCTGTCCGCCAGGGCCGGCGCCGCCGGCAGGGCGAGCACCGACACACAGGCCGTCAGCGCGGTGACCGCGATCAGCGCGCCCGGGCGCCGCAGGGCCCGCCCCAGGTACGTCGGCCGCTGCGAGCGCCTCACGTGCTTCACGTTCTCTGTTCCCGGCATCAGTTGGTGACCCCTCCCCTTCCCGCCTCGTCGCGCCGCTTACGAACCCTGCGGCTGGCCCGCGTCCGGCTTGGACAGCCGCGGCCCCGTGGGCAGGAACGTGGACCAGGTCAGCGGGATCGGCCGCGGCGTCACCTGGTCGTAGCCGAGGAGCTTCTGCGTGGTCTGCGTCTCCTTCTCCAGCTCCTTGCGCTCCTTGTCGGACATGCCGACGCTCTTGTCGCTGGAGGTGCTGTCGCCGTTGGACTGCAGCGCGTAGCGCAGTCCGGTGTCGGTGACGAGGAAGATCTGGCCCACCTTGGTCGCCGTGCCCTGGATCTGCCGGAAGACCTGGCCCGAGCCGGGCGTGACGTACGCGCTGGAGGAGCCGGTCGGCAGGGCCTGGGGGAAGTCGGTGCCGACCCAGGTGGAGAGCGTCGTGCCGTCGGCGCCGCCGACCTCGCGCAGGACGTTGCAGGCGGTGTTGCGGCCGCTGGTGGCGCTCGTGCCGTCGTTGACGGTCTCGGGCTGAAGCGTGGGCCAGCCGGCGCTCTCGCCGTCGAACGCCACCGCGTTGGCGACCGAGGCGGGGCTGACCTGCGAGGCCTGGCCGCTGGGGTTCACGTCGACGAGTCGCTTGCTGTTGAGCAGGAGCCGCGAGGTGAACTCGGAGATGCGCGCGACCTTGTTCTGCAGCACCACGTAGTACTGCGTCTTCGTGCCGTCGAGCGACTTGAGGACCGTACCGACCTTGTCGTACTTGGCGTTGCCGCTGCCCACCACTGCGTTGGCGGCCTGGCCGGGGGTGCCGGGGACGACGGGCATGGTGATGGGGGCGCCCGGGTGGAGCGTCTTCAGCCACTCGGAGGAGACGCGCTGCGGCGGGCGCTGCTGGGTGTCGAGCGCGGTGAGCACTTCCGTCTGCGCCGGATCGGCGATCTCGTGGGCGGTGCCCTTGGCGTCGACCACGTACTGCTTCTTGGTGACCGAGTCGGCCACGTACATCAGCTGGCCGCCCTTGAGCTGGTTGCGGCCCTCGGTCTTCTTCCAGTCCTTCCGGGCGAAGACGAACGCGGCCTTCTGTATGGCGCGGCCGCCGTCGCTGGGGCGCTCGCACACCATCCAGCGCTTCGCGGCCTCCGCCTCCTTGGCGTCCGGGAGGCGGTCGGGGGCGTAGGGGATGCCGAGGGTGGCGCCGTGCGGGAGGTCGCCGTTGTCGAGGACGCCCTCGTCGACGGTGACGACCTTGTCCGTGCGGTCCTTGAGGAGGAGCTTGGCGGAGGCCATGTTCAGGACCGGGTGGAGCTGCTTCTGCTTGCCCGTCTTCAGGACCACGTACCGGGTGGTCGAGTCGCTGGCGACGATGACGTTCGTCGCCGTCGCGTCCCAGCCCTTCGGCGCCGTGGGCTTGAACAGGCCGATGCCGCCGAAGACCATCAGGATCACCACGCCCATGATCGTGCCGGGCAGCACCGCCCGCAGCGGCCTGGGCGCCCCCTCCTCCGACCCCGACGGTGAGGGCTGCACGAAGGACGCCAGGGTGCGGCGCTTCGCGAAGGTGTAGGCGTTGAGTTCGTCCCGCCGTGATGCCATCTGTGTCCGCTCTCTCCCCGTGCGGAGCCGTGGGGGCGCGATCATCCCCCGACTTCGGTCGACCGGTGTCGACTGTGCGTGCCTCGGGCCGCCGAGCGGCTGTCGTGCGGCTGCCGCGGCTGTCAGACCCGGCCCCTACTATGCCTGTTACGACGTACTGCGTGTGGCACGGGTAGGGTGCTCAGGCCTTCCAAGGGGCCCGTGGGTCCTGTACGGGGAGCCTGTGCGCATGGGATTTCGGGAGAGTTCGGGGGGTTTGGAGTGATGGCTTCCGCAACGCGGGCTCGATCGCGGTCGCAATCGAGGTCACGATCGGGTGACCGTTCTGGGCAGGGTTCACCGCAGGGCTCCCCCTCTCCTTCACAGATGTCTCACATGCCCGCGCAGCGCGCGGGTGGCCCGCACACCGGCGCCGGCTCTCCCGCGCCGTACCGCGGCGCCGTGACCCCGCACCTGAAGTCCCGTTCGGGCCGCGGCGGTTCGTTCCGCGCCCAGCGGCTGGTGATGATCGAGCTGGCCGCCGCCCTCGTGGTCTGCGGCTGGGTGGCCGGCATGGTCGCCATGGTGGTGACCTGCGTGGTCGCCGCCCTCCTCCTGCTGCTCGCTCTCGTCCGCCGCCGCGGGCGCTCCCTGCCGGAGTGGCTGGGCACGGTGCTGGCGATGCGGGCCCGGCGGCGCGGCGCGGCGAGCAGCCCGGTGCCGCCGGGGACCGAGCCGGGGCTCGCGCCCGCCGTCGAGTGCGACCCGAGCCTGCGCACGTACAGCCACAACCGCGGGGACGACCGCGACCAGCGGCCCGTCGGCATGGTCGGGGACGGCGGCTTCCTCACCGCCGTGCTCCAGGTCGAGTCGGACGCCACCGCGCTGCGCGCCGAGCGCAGCCGCCGTCCGCTGCCGATCGCCCTGGTGCGCGACGCCCTCGACGTGGACGGCATCCGGCTGGAGTCGGCGCAGGTCGTGCTGCACACCCAGCCCGCGCCCGCGCTGCACCTGCCGCAGCAGTCGGTGGCCGTGAGCAACTACGCGCCGTTGCAGGCGCAGACCGGTTCGCCCGCGGTGCGCATCACCTGGATCGCGCTGAAGCTCGACCCCGAGCTGTGCCCGGAGGCGGTGGCCGCGCGCGGGGGCGGTGTGGTCGGGGCGCAGAAGTGCCTGGCGCGCGTCGCCGAGCACCTGTCGAGCCGGCTGAGCGGCGCCGGGTTCCGGGCGAGTGTGCTCACCGAGGAAGAGCTGATCTCCGCGGTCGCCACCTCCGCGTGCGCCAACCCGATGGTGACCGCGCAGGCCGGCCGGAGCGAGGCCCCGCAGCGGCGCACCGAGGAGTCCGGGCGCAGCTGGCGGTGCGACAACCGCCGGCACACCACGTACTGGGTGCGGCGCTGGCCCCAACTGGGCGCCGGGGGCGCGACGTTGCCGCAGCTCGTCGCCCAGCTGACGACGGTCCCGGCGCTCGCCACGACCTTCAGCCTGACGCTGTCCAAGGGCGACCAGCAGGACGTCACCCTCGCCGGGCACCTGCGGATCACCGGCCGCAGCGACAGCGAGCTGACCACCGCCCGGCGGGATCTGGAGCGGGCCGCGCGCCAGGCGCGCACCGGACTGGTCCGGCTGGACCGTGAGCAACTGCCCGGCGTCCTCGCCACTCTGCCGCTCGGAGGTGCCCGCTGATGGCCCTGACCAGCCACCGGATTCCCGACCTCGGCGAGCGGCTGCGGACCGGCTTCGGTCTGCTCGGCCCGCGCCACCAGCGGCACGCCCTCACCCCCGAGCAGCTCGACACGCTGGCGCTGCCCATCGGGGACGACGGCGTCGTCGTCGGGGTGGACGCCGAGGGGCAGCCCGCGGTGATGGGCATCAACCGCCCGACGCCGTACGACATCGTGCTCATCGGCGGTCTGTGGACGGCGCAGGTGCTGGCGCTGCGGGCCGCCGCGACGGGCGCGCGGGTGGCCGTGGAGACGGGCCGCGCGCAGCAGTGGGCGCAGCTCGTGCAGGCGGTCGGCGGCGGGCAGTCGGGCATGACCGTGCACGACGTGGGGCGTGTGCCGCCGCAGGGCGCCTCGGCGGGCGGGCCCGTGCTCGTCATCCGGGACTGCGGGATGCGGCCCCCGCGCGGGCGGGTGGCCTCAGCGCCCTGGCAGTCGGTGCTGACGCTGCTGCCGTACCTGAGCCCGGTCGCGCCGCGCCTGATGCGGCAGGCCCGGCTCGTGGGCGTGCAGCGGGTCTCCCCGGACGAGGCGACCGAGATCGGCCGCGTCATAGGGCTGCCGCGCGGGGAGTACGAGTCGCTGCCGACGCTCGCCGACGGTGTGACGCTGTGGTGCACCGACCGGGACCGGCAGTACGTGATGACGCAGGCGACGGACGCCGAGACCGGATTGTTGGGAACCGCACGCCGCATGGACTGAACGGACCGAGGCGTCCGTTCCTCGTCCCGGCGAGGCCGGGGCGGGGACGCGGGAGCGCCGAACTACCGCCATTTTCCGGGCGATCCGGACATGTCGCGCCACCGGACCGTGCTCGTTCGTCACGTTTTGGTGTCCGTCCACGGCGGGCGCGGGAGCCTCCGGGCCCCGCGTGACGCGGCGGACATCCGTGACCGGGCGGACGGGCCTGCCGTGCACGTGGCTTTCGTGATTAGGCTGGGGCAGGACGTGTTGTGAGCGCTCGTGTACGGGTGCCGCAGCTGTCAGGGGGCCAGGGGTCAGCCCGGCGGATCGACAGGAACGGTCGGCCCCCAGCACGGCACGAGGGTGCTCGACCACACCAGGAGGCATTGTGAACAGCGATCGGGACGGTATCCGCGGGGGCTGGGATTCGCCCGTCGATGATCAGTCCGACGCGGAGTCCAGTGCCGAGATGACGGGCGAGTTCACCATCGACTACGCCCCTCCGGCCTGGTACACGCAGAACGCGTCGGCGGCCGCCGCGCCCGAGCCGCCCGCGCCCCCGGTGCCGCCGGCTCCGGCGCCCGCCCCGGCCCCGCCCGCCGTGGCCCCCGTCGCCCCCGCGCCGGACTCCGGTGCCGGAAGCGGAGACCTGGAGAGCGGCGCGACCATGAAGTTCTCCGCGTCCGCGCTGAAGCGGGAGTTCGCGGAGCTGGCCGCTCGCGAGGCTGAGCAGAACGCCGCCGACGCGCCGGACCGGGCGCCGGGCCAGGAGAGCGCGGAACCGGCCGGGCCCGGCTCCGCCGCCGACACCGCCGGGGCCGACCGGTCACCCCGCTCCTGGGTGGACACGCACGGCACCGACGGCACACCCGAGACCCCGGGCACGCCGAGCGCCGCCGGTACGCAGGCCGCCCCTGACGCCCCCGGCGCTCCCGACCGGGCCGACGCCGCCTCCACCGAGCCCCCCGTCGGCGCGGACGCCGCGCAGCCCGCCTCGGACACGGCAACGGGCACGGATGTCCCCGCCGTCCCGGACGCCGGGCAAGAAGCGGCCGCCGAAACCGCCCCCGACGCCACCCCGGACAGCGGCGACCGGCCCGCGGTCCCGTCCTCGGCCCCCGAGGCCGCGCCCGCAGCTCCCGGCGACGTACCGGACGCCCCAGACGCTCCGATCGGTTCGGACGCGCCGCTCACCCCGAACGCCCCCACCGCACCGCCCGCGGCCGCCGCGGCCTGGACTCCCCCGCCCGCTCCGGACGGTGGTGTCCCGCCCCTGCCGCCGGCGTTCCAGCCGGCCGCGCCGCCCGCGGCGCCGCAGTGGACCGACCCGGCCGCAGCGGCCCAACAGCCGCCCGCCGCCTGGCCGGGGCAGCCCGCCGCCGCGGCGCCCGGCCCGGCCGCGCCGCCGCAGCCCGCACCACAGGACAGCTACGGCTTCCCCCCGGCCCAGCCCCAGCCGCACGCCCAGGGCCAGCCCCAGCCGCCCCTCCAGGGCCAGCCCGGCCAAACCCCTACCCCGCAGCCCGGCTACGGCTTCCCGCAGCCCCACGCCCAGCCGCAGCCCCCCGCCCAGGGCCACCCCGACCAGCCCCCCGCCCCGCAGCCCGGCTACGGCTTCCCCCAGCCCCCGGCCCAGAGCCAGCCCCAACCCCAGCCCGGCTACGGCTTCCCCCATCAGCCACCCCAGCCCCAGCCCGGCTACGGCTTCCCCCATCAGCCACCCCAGCCCCAGCCCCAGCCCCCGGCCCAAGGTCAGGGCCAGCCCCCGCAGACCCCCCAGCCGCACCCCCCGGCCGGCTACGGCTTCCCGCAGCAGCCCGGGCCCGCCGCCCAGCCGACCGCCCCCCACGCACCCGCACCCGCGCCGCAGCCCCCGTACGGTGCGCCGCAGCCGCCTGCCGTCGCGGACCCGCGTACCGGCACCGCGTGGCCGCAGCCGGTCCAGCACGACCAGCGCCAGCCCACGAACGTCGGCGGCGCCCCGCTCGGCTACACCGCGGCGGTGGAGCTCTCCGCCGACCGGCTGCTCAACAACAAGCGGCAGAAGGCGAAGAGCACCCGCCCCGGCGGCGGCAACGCGCGCTTCAAGCTCGGCGGCAAGAAGGAAGAGGCCGAGCGGCAGCGCAAGCTGGAGCTGATCCGCACGCCGGTCCTGTCCTGCTACCGGATCGCCGTGATCAGCCTCAAGGGCGGCGTCGGCAAGACGACCACGACGACGGCGCTCGGCTCCACCCTCGCCACCGAGCGGCAGGACAAGATCCTCGCGATCGACGCCAACCCGGACGCGGGCACACTCGGCCGCCGGGTGCGCCGGGAGACGGGCGCGACCATCCGCGACCTGGTCCAGTCGATCCCGCACCTGCAGTCGTACATGGACATCCGGCGGTTCACCTCGCAGGCGCCGTCCGGCCTGGAGATCATCGCGAACGACGTGGACCCGGCGGTCTCGACGACGTTCAACGACGAGGACTACCGCAGCGCCATCGACGTGCTCGGCAAGCAGTACCCGATCATCCTGACCGACTCCGGCACCGGTCTGCTCTATTCCGCGATGCGCGGGGTCCTGGACCTGGCCCACCAGCTGATCATCATCTCGACCCCGTCGGTGGACGGTGCGAGCAGCGCCAGTACGACGCTGGACTGGCTCTCCGCGCACGGGTACGCCGATCTCGTCTCGCGCTCCATCACGGTCATCTCCGGAGTCCGCGAGACCGGAAAGATGATCAAGGTGGAGGACATCGTCAGCCACTTCGAGACGCGCTGCCGCGGGGTCGTCGTGGTCCCGTTCGACGAGCATCTGGCGGCCGGAGCCGAGGTCGACCTCGACATGATGCGGCCCAAGGTGCGGGAGGCGTACTTCAACCTCTCCGCGATGGTCGCCGAGGACTTCTCCCGGGCCCAGCAGCAGCAGGGCCTGTGGACCTCGGACGGCAACCCGCCGCCCACGATGGCCCCGCCGATGCCGGGCGGCCAGCAGCCGTACCCGGGACAGCAGCCCTACCCTGGGCAGCAGCAGCCCTACCCGGGGCAGCAGCCGCCCGCGCCCTACCCGCCGCAGGGCGCACCCCAGGGCCCGCCGCCCGCGCAGCCCCAGCAGCCGGGTCCCCAGCCCGGCTGGCAGGTGCCGCCGCCCCCGCCGCAGGGGCACCAGCAGTCCGGGCAGCAGCCGCAGCCCGGTCCGCCGCCGGGGTGGCAGCAGCAGCCCCCGCAGCAGTAGGAGCAACGCGCCGAAAGGCCCGCACCATTGGACGGTGCGGGCCTTTCGCGTGTACTGGTCACTACTGTCGCGTCAGGGGCGCCACTCCCTGGCCTGCAAAGCGTCACAGGTCTCGACCAATGTGCGTGAAATACCGGTCAACTCGTTATTTCCGCAGGCCACATGGGGTTCGCCTGCCGTTGACGTGCGTCAACTGCCGCTGGTAAACCAACACTTCATTCCACCTGAACAGTTCAAGTCCAGCCATGCTGTGCGAGCGATGCGTGAGGTCACCGACCGATGGATACAACGGCCCAGCAAGATCAGCACCACAGAACGGCACGCGCCGGGCGGCGCGGCGCCCGGCTCTTCCTCGCGGCCGGTGCCGCCGCCTTCACCCTGACGGCGGGTCTCGCCACACCGCTCAACCCCGCTCCCCAGCAGGCCGAGGCCAAGGCCGACGGCGGTAAGAGGACCCTCACGGTGGCGCTCGCGCAGAGCGTCGACTCGCTGAGCCCGTTCCTGGCACAGCGGCTGGTCAGCACCAGCATCCACCGCCTGATGTACGAGTACCTGACCAACTACGACCCCAAGGACAACCACGTCGTCCCGGGCTTCGCCACCAAGTGGGAACCCTCCGCCGACAAGTTGACGTGGACGTACACCATCCGGTCGAACTCGACGTGGTCCGACGGCCAGAAGGCGACGGCCAAGGACGCGGCGTTCACCTTCAACAAGATGATGACCGACGACGGGGCGGCGACCGCCAACGGCTCGTTCGTCGGCAACTTCAAGAAGGTCACCGCGCCCAGCGACACCCGGCTCGTCATCGAGCTGAAGAAGCCGCAGGCGACCATGACGGCGCTCGACATCCCGATCGTCCCGGAGCACGTCTGGAAGGACGTCAAGGACTACGCGAAGTTCAACAACGACCAGAAGTTCCCGGTCGTCGGCAACGGCCCGTTCGTCCTGACCGACTACAAGACCGACCAGTACGTGAAGCTGAAGGTCAACAAGGACTTCTGGCGCAAGTCGAAGACGCCGCAGTTCGACGAGATCGTCTTCAAGACGTACAAGGACCAGGACGCCGCGGTCGCCGCGCTGCGCAAGGGCGAGGTCTCCTTCGTCGCCGGCTCGCCCGCCCTGACGCCCGCCCAGGCCGCGTCCCTCAAGGGCGAGAAGAACATCAAGGTGAACGAGGGTCCGGGCCGGCGCTTCTACGCGATCGCGGTGAACCCGGGCTGGCGGACCAAGGACGGCAAGAAGTTCGGCGACGGCAACAAGGCGCTGCTGGACCAGAAGGTGCGCCAGGCGCTCTTCCGCGCCGTCGACACCAAGGCCATCGTCGACCGGGTCTTCCAGGGCCACGCCGTGCAGGGCGCGGGGTACATCCCGCCGCGCTTCTCGGACTACTTCTGGCAGCCCTCGGACTCCCAGAAGCTGACCTACGACGCGACGGCCGCGGGCAAGTTGCTCGACGAGGCGGGCTACCCGCTCAAGAACGGCAAGCGCGTCGGCAAGGACGGCAAGCCGCTCGACCTCCGGATGCTGTGCCACGCCACCGACCCGAACGACAAGGCGGTCGGCAAGTACCTCAAGGAGTGGTGGGGCAAGATCGGCGTCGGCCTCAAGCTCAACTGCGTCGACGACGTCTCGGTGCCCTGGTACGCGGGTGAGTACGACCTCGCCTTCGACGGCTGGTCGGTCAACCCGGACCCGGACTTCGTCCTCGGCATCCACACCTGCGCCGCCCTGCCGGCCAAGGCCCGCGAGACCGCGGCGACCGACAACGGCATCTGCGACAAGACCTACGACGACCTGTACGACAAGCAGCTGGCCGAGTACGACCCGGCGAAGCGGGCGGGATACGTCAAGCAGATGGAGTCGTGGCTGTACGACTCCGGGTACATGAACGTCATGGCGTACCCGAACGCGGTCGAGGCGTACCGCACGGACCAGATCAAGTCCATCGAGACGATGCCCACGGCGGCCGGCAACATCTACGGGCAGGACGGCTACTGGAGCTGGTGGTCGGCGCAGCCCGCGTCCGCGTCCAGTGGTGACTCGGACTCCTCCGGTTCCTCCACCGGCATCGTGATCGGGATCGTGATCGCCGCGCTCGTCGTCATCGGCGGCGGCGTCTTCTTCGCCATGCGGCGCCGGACCACGGCGGACGACCGCGAGTAGCCCGCCCGCCGCGCACCGGTCACACCCGCACGAGTAACGAGAGTTCGCATGAACCATGACAGCTGACAGCACTCCCGCGCTCGTGCAGCCCGCGGACGCGCCCGACGGCGACCCGGCCATCCCGGCCGGGGCGTCGCCGGGCGCCCGCGGCCCACGGGCCCGTACCACCACGGCGTACCTGCGGTACGCGGCGGCGAAGATCGCGGGCGCGGTCGTCTCGCTCTTCGCCGTCCTCGTCACGAGTTTCTTCCTCTTCCGCCTCATCCCGAGCGACCCGGTCAAGCAGATGACCGGCGGCAAGCGGGTCTCCGCGCAGCAACTGGAGAACCTGCGCCACCAGTTCGGCCTCGACCAGCCGATGTGGAAGCAGTTCACGTCCTACATCGGGGACGCGCTCACCGGTGACTTCGGCACCTCCTACCAGTTCCACACCCCGGTCATCGACAAGATCACCGACGCGCTCCCGGCGACGCTGCTGCTGACCGGCACGGCGTACGTCCTGTACTCGGCGCTCGGCATCTGGCTGGGCACGCGCACCGCGTGGCGCAACGGTTCGCGCAGCGACCGCTTCAACACGGCGTTCGCGCTCACGCTCTACTCGGTCCCGTCGTTCTGGCTCGGCCTGCTGCTGATCATCGTCTTCGCGGTGGGCATCGGTCCGATCCCGGGGATGTTCCCGACCGGCGGTCTCGAATCGGGCGGCGAGAGCGGCTTCGCGTACATCGTCGACGTCGCACACCATCTGGTCCTGCCCGTCATCACGCTCGTCGCGGTCGGGTACGCGCAGACGCTGCTCGTCATGCGCTCCTCGCTCCTCGACGAGATGGGCAGCGACTATCTGACGACCGCGCGCGCCAAGGGGCTGCGCGACGACGTGGTGCGCCGCAAGCACGCGGTGCCGAACGCGATGCTGCCCACGTTCACGCTGATGTTCGTCAACCTCGGGCACGTCGTCGCCGGGCAGATCCTCGTCGAGACGGTCTTCTCCTGGCCGGGTCTCGGCGGGCTGTTCTACTCGGCCCTGTCGGTGCCTGATCTCCCGCTCGTCCAGGGCCTGTTCTTCGTCTTCGCCACCGCGGTGATCCTCGCGAACACCCTCGCCGACATCCTCTATCCGCTGCTCGACCCGAGGGTGGGCCGATGACGACCGAGACAGCGCCCGTCACGAAGACGGGCGACCCGCGGGCGCTCGCCCGGGCCCGCAAGCGCCAGTCCCTGGCTCGCTTCTGGCGCGCGTACCGGGCGCACCGCGGCGGCCTGTGGGGGCTCGGCCTGCTCATCCTGATCGCGCTCGTCGCCGTCCTCGCCCCGGTCCTGGCCGGCGCGGACGCGCAGAGCGTCACGGACGCGCCGGGTGGCCCGCTGGAGGGCCCGAGCGGTGCGTTCCCGCTCGGCACCGACCAGTTCGGCCGCAGCGTGCTGGCGCTCCTGGTGTACGGGGCCCGCGTCTCGCTGACCGTGGGGCTGCTCGCGGCGTTCCTGTGCGTGGCGATCGGCACCGTCATCGGGATCGTCGCCGGCCACTTCCGCGGCTGGTACGCGACCGTGCTGATGCGGATCACGGACTGGTTCCTGGTGATGCCGACGCTGGTCCTGGCCATCGCGCTGGCCACGGTGATGGACCGCTCCATGTGGACGGTGATCATCGCGATCGGCGTGACGACCTGGCCGACGACGGCCCGGCTGGTGCGCGCCCAGACCCTGGCGGTGGAGTCGCGCCCGTACATCGAGCGCTCCCGGGCGCTGGGCGGCGGTCACGGCCACATCATGACCCGGCACGTGCTGCCGAACGTGATGCCGCTGGTCCTCGCCCAGACCACCATGATCATCTCGTCCGCGATCCTGACCGAGGCGACCCTCGCCTTCCTCGGCCTGTCCGACCCGACGATCACCTCGTGGGGCGGCATGCTCCAGGACGCGCGCGAGGCGGGCGCGGTCAGCGCGGGCGACTGGTGGTACCTGGCACCGCCCGGCATCGCCATCGCCGTCGTGGCGCTCGCCTTCACGCTCTGCGGACGAGCCATCGAGTCCGTCCTGAACCCGAAACTGGGGGCCCGGTCATGACGCTGCTCCAGGTGAACGACCTGACGGTGACGTACCCCGGCGGGGTGCGGGCCGTGCGCGGGGTGGACCTGTCCGTCGCGGCGGGCAGCAAGCTCGGCATCGCGGGCGAGTCGGGGTGCGGCAAATCGACGCTGGCGCTGGCCCTGCTCCGGCTGCTGCCGGCCGGGGCGAAGGTCACCGGCGAGATCCTGCTCAACGGCGAGGACGTCCTGACGATGAAGTGGGGCCGGGTCCGCGCGGTGCGCTGGGCCGGTGCCTCCATCGTCTTCCAGGGCGCCATGCACTCGCTCAACGCGGTGCACCGCATCGGCGACCAGATCGCCGAGCCGATCCTGCTGCACAAGAAGGCGACGCGGGCCGGCGCGGAGAAGAGGGTCGCCGAACTGCTGGAGCACGTCGGTCTTCCGGCGGCGCGCGCGGCGGCGTACCCGCACGAACTCTCCGGCGGCCAGCGCCAGCGCGTGATGATCGCGATGGCGCTCGCCTGCGAGCCCGAGCTGATCATCGCGGACGAGCCGACGACGGCCCTGGACGTGATGATCCAGGCGCAGATCCTGCGCCTTATCGAGCAGCTGGTGGCGGAGCAGGAGGTCGGGCTCATCATGATCAGCCACGACCTGGCCGTCCTCTCCGACACGTGTGACCGGCTCGCGGTGATGTACGCGGGCCGCGTCGTCGAGGAGGGGCCCGCCCTCCAGGTCTACGACAACGCGCTGCACCCGTACGGCA
Organism: Streptomyces sp. NPDC006552; assembly: GCF_040611655.1. NCBI lineage: Bacteria > Bacillati > Actinomycetota > Actinomycetes > Kitasatosporales > Streptomycetaceae > Streptomyces > Streptomyces sp. NPDC006552. The sequence continues at coordinate 26,096 of NZ_JBEXOS010000044.1, read as the reverse complement.
ACGCCCTCTCCGCCGCGTTCCCCACCATCGGCGACCCGGCGTCCAGGTTCGCGCCGCGCGGCCTTCCCGGCGATCCGCCGGACCCCGCGGCGCTGCCGTCGGGCTGCACCTTCCACCCGCGCTGCCCGGTGGCGCTGGAGGTGTGCGCGGTCGAGGACCAGCCGCTGCGGGAGGCCGGGGGCGGACGCCGGGCGGCCTGTGTACACGTAGCGAACGGGGCCGGGGCGCCGGACGTCGAGGCAAGGAGCACCACGGCATGACACAGACCCTGTTGTCCGCGGACCAGTTGAAGGTGGCGTTCCCCGGGCGGCGCGGCGCGCCGCGGGCGCGGGCCGTGGACGGTGTGGACCTGGACATCGCGCCGGGCGAGATCGTGGCGCTGGTCGGCGAGTCCGGCTGCGGCAAGACGAGTCTGGCGCGCACGCTGCTCGGCCTGGAGCGACCGACGGCGGGGCGGGTCACGTTCGCCGGTGCGCCGCTGGACTACGGCGCCCGCGCCCTGAAGGCGTACCGCAAGCGGGTGCAGCTGGTACTCCAGGACCCGAGCGGTTCGCTCAACCCGCGGCACACCGTCTACGACGCGGTGGCGGAGGGCCTGCGCATCCACGGGTACGCGGGCGACGAGCGCGAGGCGGTGGCGGGCGCCCTGTCCCGGGCGGGGCTGCGGCCTCCCGAGCGGTTCTTCCTGCGCTATCCGCACGAGCTGTCCGGCGGGCAGCGCCAGCGGGTCGTCATCGCGGGCGCCCTGGTCCTGGAGCCCGAACTCATCGTGGCGGACGAGCCGGTCGCGTCCCTGGACGCGTCGGTACGCGGCGAGATCCTGGCGCTGCTGCTGCGGCTCCGTGACGAGCTGGGTCTGTCGGCGCTGGTGGTCACGCACGACCTGGGTCTCGCGTGGAACATCGCGGACCGGGTGGCCGTGATGTATCTGGGCCGGATCGTGGAGACGGGGGCGGTGGAGCAGGTGCTGACCTCGCCTCAGCACCCCTATACGCAGGCGCTGTTGTCGGTGCTGCCGGAGGCGCCGGGTGAGCCGGTGGTGCTCACCGGCGAGCCGCCGGATCCGTCCCGGATTCCTGGCGGCTGCCGCTTCCACGCGCGGTGTCAGGTGCTGGCCTCCGGGGAGGCCGAGCGGGTGGGTGTCTCCGACGCGTGCCGCTCTGTGGATCTGCCCGTGCTTTCGGGCGGGGGCGAGGCGCAGGTGGCTTGTCACTGGGCTCGGGCGCGGGTGGGTTCTGGGGCGCCCTAGGGGTTGCCGCGGAAGGTGGACGGGTCGGGTGCCCGGCCGGTGGGGGCTTCTCGCGCAGTTCCCCGCGCCCCTGGAGATGCGCACCTCGTGCGCGACCTCCAGGGGGAAGCGCGGCGAAGCCGCAGCTTTCAGGGGCGCGGGGAACTGCGCGAGAAGCCCCACCGGCCCGCAGCCGAGGCGACGACCCGTACCCCCGTCACGGGCCGAGCCCGAAGGACCCCGCGCCCCGAGCGGAGCGCTACCTCACTGCTTGAGGAACGCCGCCGCCTGCCCCGCCTCATAGTCGCCGGCCGGCTGCCGCGTGATCACGTTCAGGCGGTTGAACGCGTTGATGTTCGCGATCAGGCAGACCAGTGCGGCGAGCTGCTCCTCGTCGTAGTGCTTGGCCGCGTTCGCCCACGCCTCGTCCGTGACGCCGCCGGCCGCGTCCGCCAGCCGGGTGCCCTGTTCCGCCAGTTCCAGGGCGGCGCGCTCGGCCTCGGTGAAGACCGTGGCCTCACGCCAGGCCGCGACCATGGTGAGCCGCAGCCCGCTCTCCCCGGCGGCGGCGGCCTCCTTGGTGTGCATGTCCAGGCAGCCCGAACAACCGTTGATCTGGCTGGCCCGGATCTTCACCAGTTCCTGCGTCGCGGCCGCCAGGCCGGAGTCCGCGATCGGCAGGTTGGCCCCGGCGAGGCGCTTGGCGAAGCCCATGGCGGTCTTGCTGGCGAACATGTTCAGACGCGCTTCCATGACGTGCTCCTTGTGCCGTGGTGATTGCTTCCACCAACGAGACGAAAGGAGCGGGCCCGTCTGTGACATGCCCCGGCGTGACGTGGGTCACCTACGCCTGATAGTCCTCGACCAGCTCACGGGAGCGCTTCACGTCGTTCGCGATGGCCTCGATGAGCTCGTCCAGCGACTCGAACTTCGCCATGCCGCGCACGAACGCCAGGAAGTCCACGGCCACGTGCAGCCCGTACAGGTCAAGACCCACCCGGTCGATGGCATACGCCTCGACGGTCCGCTCCGTGCCGTCGAACTGCGGGTTGGTCCCCACCGAGATCGCCGCCGGCATCGCCTCACCGTTCACGTGCAGCCAGCCCGCGTAGACGCCGTCCGCCGGGATCGCGGTGTGCGGCAGCGTCTCCACATTGGCGGTGGGGAAGCCCAGCTCGCGGCCGCGCTGCGCGCCGCGCACGACCACGCCCTCGACGCGGTGCGGCCGGCCGAGGATCTCCCGGGCGCCCTGCACGTCGCCCTCGGCGACCAGGCGCCGGGTCAGCGTGGAGGAGAACGGCTGCCCGCCGCCCGCGGCGCCGCTCACGTACAGGTCCACGACCTCGACACCGAAGTCGAAGGTGCCGCCCTGCTCGGCGAGGAAGGCCACGTCGCCCGCGGCCCTGTGCCCGAAGCGGAAGTTGGGGCCCTCGACGACGACGCGCGCGTGCAGCTTGTCGACGAGCACCTTGGCGACGAACTCGGCGGGCGAGAGCTTGGAGAACTCAGTGGTGAAGGGGAGGATCAGCACGGCGTCGACGCCCAGCTCGGCCATCAGCTCGGCGCGCCGGTGGTGCGGCGCGAGCAGCGGCGGGTGCGAGCCGGGGCGCACGACCTCGCTGGGGTGCGGGTCGAAGGTGACGACGACGGCCGGCAGGCCCAGCTCGCGCGCCCGCTCGACGGCCCGCCCGATGATCAGCTGGTGCCCGCGGTGCACCCCGTCGTAGGAGCCGATGGTGACGACGCTGCGCCCCCAGTCCTCGGGGATGTCCTCCAAGCCACGCCAGCGCTGCACGGTGATTGCTCCTCGCAAACCTGTGTACGACGAATCCGTCCCTGCGGTCCCGGCGGCCCTGTCGATCTCTGCGGCCCCTTGCCGTGACGCAGGTCTAAGAGTGCCATGCCGACCGCCCGCGCCTCTCATCGGGCGGGCTCACGCGGACACCCGGAACCCCGCCAGGTTCTCGATCATGCGGCGGGCGCTCGGTCCGACCAGCGCGGCCCACTCCTGGGGCGCGGCCGCGAGCCAGCGGGCCACCGGCGCGGCGAACCCCGGCACCGTCCGCGCCAGTTCCACCAGGCTCCGGTCGAAGCGCGCCGCACCTTCCGGGGTACGGACGAGCAGCAGGCCCGTACGGTGCACCAGCTCGCGCGTGCGGGGCAGCCCGCGCCGCACCGTGCTCCAGGCGGCGGCGCCCAGCACCGCGTCCAGGACGGCGGGCTCCCGCTCCTGCCCGAGCAGGACGTCGAGCAGGTCGGCCCGCGGTCCGCGCGAGGCGGCGGCGCCGGGCGTGGCGAGGACGGGCGCGAGCGCGGTGCGCACGGCCGGGGGCCCGGTCCGCAGCAGCTCCGTGACGAGCGGGAGGAGGACGGCGTGCGCGGCGGGACCCTGGTCGAGGCGCCGGTCGACGAAGGCGGCGAGGGGCCCGGCGGCGGCCTCCGGCGCGGTCCGCGCCAGCTCCGCCACGAGCGCGGCCGCGCGCCGCGCCAGGTCGGGCGGTGTGATGTCGGCGAGGGTGCGCAGCAGTTCGCCCAGGCCGGGTCCCGGGTCCGCGAGGCGGGCGCGGAACGCGGCGAGGACCGCCTCCGGGTGCGTGGCGAGGGCCGGGGCGAGCGCCGAGGCGGGCAGCTGCGGGTCCTGGGCGGCGAACCGGCGCAGGGCCTGTCCCAGGTACTGGGGGCGCGACTGCGGGTCCCGGACGAGCAGGGCGAGCGCGGCGCCGTGCGGGGTGCAGTCGGCCGGGCGGGCCAGCAGGGTGAGCGCGGCGCGCCGCAGCAGCCGCCGGTCGGTCTCGGCCGTGACCCGGGCGGCGACCCGGGGGCCGTAGGCACCGGCCGCCACGTGCCGCGCGGGCCGCTCGTCACGCGCCCACCGCTCGACGGCCCGGCACAGCGCGGCGGGCTCCTCGTCGGCGAGGTCGGCCAGCAGTTCGTCGGCCCGCGGATGGGCGCAGTCGACCAGCGCCTCGACGAGGTCGTCGACGGCCCGGCCCCGATGGGTGTGGAGCAGGGCCTGCGCGGCGGTGGCCACGGTGGCGTCGGGCAGCGCGGGCAGCGGCCGCTCGTCGTCGAACCAGCGGGTCAGGCGCCGGTGCGCCAAGCCCGGCTCGGCGGCCAGGGACGCGGCGACGGCGTCGAGGTAGCGGCCACCGGGCTCTGGCGCGTCGTGCACGACGAGGCGCCGCAGCAGTTCGAAGCGGGTGTCGTCGTCCACCCGCAGCGCGGTCCAGAACCACGGTCCGAAGGCCCCCCGGTCGGCCAGCTCCTCCAGGACGGGCAGGTAGGGGCGGGTGTCGGGGACGCGCAGCAGCACCTCACCGACGAGATGCGCGGCCCACCAGCCCGCCTCGCCGGCGGCCTGGTCCGCCGCGGGCGGGCCGAACCGGCCGCTCAACTCCCGCAGCCGCGCCCCGAGTCCGGCCGGGCCGTCCTCCTGCCGCTCCTGCGCGAGCAGGGCGCGGACCACGGGCCCCGCCCGGTGCCTGGGCACCGGGACCGAGCCGGTGCCGCGGCGCCGGAAGACGAGGGCGTCCAGCGCCGCGTCCAGGTCCAGGTGCATGCCCTGCATCCAGTCGGCCACCTCCTCGTGCGCGAACCGGTATCCGCCGCCCGCGGGCACCAGCACGCCCTCCGCGAGCACGGCCGACGCCCAGCCGCTCACGCCGTGCCGCGCGCCCCATGGGAACAGCTCCTCGAACGTCGCGCGGTCCAGCTCCCCCTGGCCGGGTCCGAGACTGCGCCGCGCCGCCTCGTGCAGCTGCCCGCAGACCCGCGCCGCGAGCCGCCGCACACCGCTGCCCCGCACCCCGCAGGGCGCCGCGAGCCGCACCGCGACCCGCAGGCACATCAGATCCAGCGCGGCCGCGAACACCTCGTCGCGGCCCACGCCTGCGGGCACCCCCGCCGGCAGCGCCGCGTGCACCTCGCCCAGCAGCCGCAGCGCGAGGGGGTGCCGCGCGTCCGCCGGGGCCGGCGCCTCCTCGGGCAGGCCGAAGCGCTCGCGCGCCGTCCGCGCCTGCGCCGCCGTCAGCTCCCCGACCTCTACGCACGCGGGCAGCCGTCCGGCCCGCCCGTGCAGTGCGGCGCCGCCGAAGAGCGCCCCGGCCTGCTCCCAGTACTCCGGCCGGCACGCCACGACGAGCCGCGTCCCCGACGCCCCCAGGGCGCGCTCGGTCTCCCGCGACCACGCGGCGAGCCGGTGGGCGAGGACCGGCGGCATCTCCTCGGGCCCGTCGAGCAGCACCACGAGCGGCCGGCCCGCGGTCCGGGCGACCCCGGCGACGCGCTCCGGCGAGAGCTCGCCGAGCGCCCGCGCGGCGACGGAGCGGGACGCGGCGACGATCCGTCCGGCCCGCTTGAGGGCGCGCCCCACGGCGTCCAGCACCGAGGTGTCGTCGCCGTGCAGATCGGCGCCGCGCAGCCAGAGGGTCGGCGCGGCCGCCCCGTCCGCGGCCCGCCGCGCGGCGAACGCCGCCAGCTCCGTCGTGCGGCCGCTGCCCACCTCCCCCACCAGCGCGCACACGGCTGCCGCGCCCCGGGAGAAGTCCGCCAGCTCAGCCACGAGGCCGGGGCGTTCGACCGGCTCCACACCGGCCGGGCCCGGCCCGTCGCTGCCCACCGAGACGGCGGTCAGCTGGAGCACGGCGGCGAGGTTCAGATCGGGGCCGTACGCCGGCACGGTGGCGTCGTTGCGGGCCAGCAGCACGGCGAGCCGGGGCTCGGCGCGGGCCGCCGCGCGCAGCGGCACCGCGAACCCGGCCGCCTCGCGCCCGGCTTGCAGCGCGGTGCCGAGGACCGCGACGACGGCGCCCGTCCGGGCGTCCAGGACGGGCCCGCCCGCGGCCTGGCCGCCGAGGCGCAGCGCGTCGGCCCCGGCGGTGCCGACCGCCAGCTCCATCGCGCCGGACAGCAGGTGGAAGCGGTCGGTCGCGGTGTACGTGACGTCCACGTGCCCCAGCACCCGCGCCTCGCGCCATCCGCCGGCCGCGATCCGCAGATACGTGCCCGGCTCGCGGAGCGCGCCGGACCCGACGGGCAGGGGCGGCGCGCCCAGCCCCTCGGTGCTCACCAGCGCCAGGGCCACCCCGGGCAGTTCGACCACCGACTCGGGCCCCACCAGGCAGGTCTCGCCGCCCGGGCCGTGCAGCACCACGCGTCCGAGTCCGTCCACCGCCTCGTGGCTGGTGACGACGGTGCCGCGGTCGTCCGCGACGAACCCCGTGCCGCGCGGCCGCCCGGCCAGATCACAGATCCGTACCAGAGGCGGATCCACCATGCCGCGCCCCTCCCGCCGCTCTCCGTTACGCCCCGTATGTCCGACGGTAGGCGCGTGGTGATCAGCTGGACAGGACGCCGGGCGAACGCGCCCCCTTCCACTCCCCCATATCACTCCGAGCGCCTGCCCGAAGGGGTGAACGAATCGGCCCGTCGGATAGACCCTTGAAAGGGGGAAGAAGAGGGGGAACGTGGAGCGGCGGCCACCCGGCGACCGGGCGACCGCCGCTCCACGCAGGCGTCGGGGGTCTGTCAGACGAACACGGCCAGACTCTTGGCCTTGCCCTTCGCCTCTTCGACCAGCGCGAGCAGGCGGCCGGCCGCGTCGAAGACGCCGACGGGACCGCGGCCCGCGTACTCCTCGGGCACGTCGAGCCGGACCCCGTTCAGCAGCAGCTTGCCGCGGCGCTCGTCCACGTCCCAGCGGGGGAACGCGGCCGCGGCGGCCTCGGCGACCGGCAGCACGGACAGCTCTTCCTGGTGCTGGTCGAGCGTGCGCGCCGCATCGAGCTTGTAGGGGCCGACACGGGTGCGGCGCAGCGCGGTCAGGTGTCCGCCGACGCCGAGACCGGCGCCCAGGTCACGGGCGAGCGCCCGGATATAGGTGCCGGACGAGCAGACCACGGAGACGACGAGGTCGAGCACGGGCGTACCGTCCTCGGCGACCGCCTCCCGCATGTCGTGGACGGTGAAGGCCGAGACGGTGACCGGCCGCGCCGGGATCTCGAACTCCTCGCCGTCCCGGGCCCGCTTGTAGCTGCGGACCCCGTTGATCTTGATGGCGCTGACCTTCGACGGCACCTGCATGATGGCGCCGGTCAGCTGGGCGATCCCCGCATCGACGGCCTCGCGCCGGACCCCGGAGGCGTCGGTGGAGGAGGTGATCTCGCCCTCGGCGTCGTCGGTCAGGGTGTCCTGGCCCAGGCGGATGGTGCCCAGGTACTCCTTCTCGGTCAGCGCGAGGTGGCCGAGGAGCTTGGTGGCCCGCTCGACGCCGAGCACGAGGACGCCCGTCGCCATCGGGTCGAGAGTGCCCGCGTGGCCGACGCGGCGGGTCTTCGCGATCCCGCGCATCTTGGCCACGACGTCGTGCGAAGTGAAGCCCGACGGCTTGTCGACGATGACAAGCCCGTCGGGCGGTGGGGTGCGGTCCGCCATGCTCAGGTGTCGCCGTCCGTCTCGTCGTCGGCGTCGTCCTCGGCGTCCTCCGGCTTGCGGTACGGGTCGGCGCCGCCGGCGAACGTGGCGCCCGCGGACGTCTCGCGCACCTTCTCGTCGGACTGCCGCGCCCGGTCGAGGAGGTCCTCGATCGTCTTGGCGTTGTCCGGCAGGGCGTCCGCGACGAAAGTCAGGGACGGCGTGAACTTCACGCCGGCCGCCGCCCCGACCGCGGACCGCAGGACGCCCTTGGCGCTCTCCAGCCCGGCGGCCGCCTCGGCGCGCTGCTCGTCGTCCCCGTAGACCGTGTAGAAGACGGTCGCTTCCCGCAGGTCACCTGTGACGCGGGTGTCCGTGATGGTGACGTGGGTGCCGAGCCGCGGGTCCTTGATCCCGCGCTGCAGCTTCTTGGCCACCACCTCGCGGATGAGGTCCGCCAGCCTCTTGGCACGCGCGTTGTCGGCCACTGGTCCGTCTCCTTAGTAACTGTCTCGCTTGTTGCTTCAGTCTTCGTCGCTGTGGAGCCTGCGTCGAACCGAGAGCAGTTCCACCTCGGGCCGCCCGGCGACCAGACGCTCGCAGCGGTCCAGTACGTCGGTGAGGTGTCCCGTGTCCCCGGAGACCACCGCGAGTCCGATCTCGGCCCTGCGGTGGAGGTCCTGGTTCCCCGTCTCCGCCGCGCTCACCGCGTGCTTGCGGATGAGCTCGGCCACGATCGGGCGGACCAGAGAGCGTTTCTCCTTCAGCGAGTGCACGTCGCCGAGGAGCAGATCGAAGGACAGAGTCCCCACATACATGTGTGTCCGGATGTCCCGCCGGTTCGGGTTCGTATAAGCGCACATGACGTGACGCCGATACCAAGACCGTACACGCAACGGCCGGGGCCGATCGACGGAAATAAGCTCCGCCGACCGGCCCCGAACCTGCTGCCGCGTGGATCCGTGAGGATCAGGCGCGCGGCTTCTCGCGCATCTCGTACGTCGCGATGACGTCGTCGACCTTGATGTCGTTGAAGTTGCCGAGGTTGATACCGCCCTCGAACCCTTCGCGGATCTCGGTGACGTCGTCCTTGAAGCGGCGCAGACCGGAGATGTTGAGGCTCTCCGCGATGACCTTGCCATCGCGCAGCAGGCGCGCCTTGGTGTTGCGCTTGACCTCGCCGGACCGGACGAGCACACCGGCGATGTTGCCCAGCTTGGACGACTTGAAGACCTCGCGGATCTCCGCCGTGCCGAGCTCGACCTCTTCGTACTCCGGCTTGAGCATGCCCTTGAGGGCCGCCTCGATCTCCTCGATGGCCTGGTAGATCACCGAGTAGTACCGGACGTCGACACCCTCGCGCTCCGCCATCTGCTGCGCACGGCCGGCTGCCCGGACGTTGAAGCCGATGACGATGGCGTCGGAGCCGGTCGCCAGGTTGATGTCGGACTCGGTGACCGCACCCACACCGCGGTGCAGGACGCGGATGTCGACCTCTTCGCCGACGTCGAGCTGGAGCAGCGAGGACTCGAGAGCCTCCACCGAACCGGACGCGTCGCCCTTGATGATGAGGTTGAGCTCCTGCACCAGACCGGCCTTGAGGGCCTCGTCCAGGTTCTCCAGGGAGAACCGGACGCCGCGGCGCGCGAAGTTGGCGTTGCGCTCGCGGGCGGCGCGCTTCTCGGCGATCTGACGGGCCGTACGGTCCTCGTCCACCACCAGGAAGTTGTCGCCGGCACCCGGGACGTTGGTGAGACCGAGCACGAGGACGGGGGTCGAGGGACCCGCTTCCTCGACGTTGTTCCCGTTGTCGTCGAGCATGGCGCGGACTCGGCCGTAGGCGTCGCCGACCACCATCGTGTCGCCGATGCGCAGCGTGCCGCGCTGGACCAGGACCGTCGAGACGGCACCGCGGCCCTTGTCGAGGTGCGACTCGATCGCGATGCCCTGCGCGTCCTGCTCCGGGTTGGCCCGCAGGTCGAGCGAGGCGTCCGCGGTCAGGACCACGGCCTCGAGCAGGGAGTCGATGTTGAGACCCTGCTTGGCGGAGATGTCGACGAACATGGTGTCGCCGCCGTACTCCTCGGCCACCAGGCCGTACTCGGTCAGCTGACCGCGCACCTTGGTCGGGTCGGCACCCTCGACGTCGATCTTGTTGACCGCGACGACGATCGGGACCTCGGCGGCCTTGGCGTGGTTGAGCGCCTCGACCGTCTGGGGCATGACGCCGTCGTTGGCCGCGACCACGAGGATCGCGATGTCGGTCGACTTCGCACCACGGGCACGCATGGCGGTGAAGGCCTCGTGACCGGGGGTGTCGATGAAGGTGATCCTGCGCTCCTCCTCGTTCACCTCCGTCGTGACCTGGTACGCACCGATGTGCTGCGTGATGCCGCCGGCCTCGCCCGCGATGACGTTCGTCTTGCGGATGGTGTCGAGCAGGCGGGTCTTACCGTGGTCGACGTGACCCATGACGGTGACGACCGGCGGACGGGAGACGAGCATCTCCTCGCCGCCCTCGTCCTCGCCGAACTCGATGTCGAAGGACTCGAGCAGCTCGCGGTCCTCCTCCTCGGGGCTGACGATCTCCAGGACGAAGTTCATCTCGTCCGCGAGGAGCTTCAGCGTCTCGTCGGAGACGGACTGCGTGGCAGTGACCATCTCGCCGAGGTTCATCATCACGCCGACGAGCGACGCCGGGTTGGCGTTGATCTTCTCGGCGAAGTCGGTGAGCGAGGCACCGCGCGACAGGCGGACGGTCTGTCCGTTGCCGCGAGGCAGCATGACGCCGCCCACCGACGGGGCCTGCATGGCCTCGTACTCCTGGCGCCTCTGCCGCTTCGACTTGCGGCCACGACGGGCGGGCCCGCCGGGACGGCCGAACGCACCCTGCGTGCCACCACGGGCACCGGGACCACCGGGACGACCGCCACCGGGGCGACCGGCGAAACCGCCACCGCCACCGGGGCGACCGGCGAAGCCGCCGCCACCGCCGCCACCGGGACGACCGGCGAAACCGCCGCCACCGCCACCGGGACCGCCCGGACGACCGGCGAAGCCGGGACGACCGCCGCCGCCACCACCGCCGGGACGACCGCCGCCGCCACCGGGACCACGGCCACCGCCGGGGCCACCACCGGGACGCGGGCCCGCGGCGGGACGCTGCGGCATCATGCCCGGGTTCGGACGGTTACCACCGGGGGCACCGCCGGGACGCGGACCGGCCGCGCCGCCCTGCGGACGAGGCATGCCGCCCGGGGTCGGACGGGCGCCGCCCTGACCCTGCGGACGGGGACCACCCTGGCCGCCGCCCTGCGGGCGCGGGCCGCCGGGGGCACCCTGGCCGCCCGGACGCGGGGCGCCACCCGGACGGGGCGCCTGCGGGCGCGCCATGCCGGTGGAACCACCAGAGGTGAAGGGGTTGTTGCCCGGACGGGGACCCGCGGGGCGGGCTCCACCGGGGCGGGGACCGCTCTGCGCACCCTGGCCACCCTGGCGCGGGGCGCCCTGACGGTCGCCGCGGTTGTCACGGTCGCCGCGGCCCTGGCCACCCTGCGCGGGGGCCGGACGGCCACCGGGCTTGGGGGCGCCGGGACGGGCCGCCGGACGCGGGGCGCCGGACGCCGGGGCCGACGAAGCGGCCGGGGCGGCGGGAGCCGCGGGGGGCGCGGTGAACTCGGGCGCGGCGGGCGCCGGCGAAGCGGGCTTGGGAGCCGGCTTCGGACCGGGGCGCGGGCCCGACGCCGCGGCCGGAGCGGCCGGAGCCTGCTCCTCGGCGGCGGCCGGCTTGGGAGCCGGCGGACGCGGCGCGGCAGGCTTGGCGGCCTGCGCGGGGGACGGGGTGGGACGCGGCGCCGCGGGCTTCGCAGACGATCGCGCGGCGTCAGCCGCCCCGGTGGAGCCGGTGCTTGCACCGGACTTCTTGGCGGGCTTGCCGCCGTTGCCCTGCTGGAGGGCGTCAGTCAATTTGCGTACTACCGGCGCCTCGATCGTCGAGGACGCCGAACGTACGAATTCACCGAGTTCTGTGAGCTTGGCCATGACGACCTTGCTCTCTACGCCGAACTCCTTGGCGAGCTCGTATACCCGGACCTTAGCCACTTCGCTCCTTTTAGGTCCGGGTTACGCCGGACCGTCGCTACTTCATGGGCGTACTCATCGCGTGCTCATCGAGTGCTCATCGCAATCTCGACCTACTTCCAACTCGCGGGGTACCAGGGCCGCACAGGGGTTCCGTGCGGCGCTTCTTACGGTGTCGCCTGCTCGATCCGGTGGCGCAGCGCCTCCGTGTCGAACGGTCCAGGGGCCTTGTACGCCCGCTGGAACGCCCGGCGGCGGACCGCCAGGTCGAGACAGACCAGGGCGGGGTGCACGTAGGCACCCCGGCCGGGCAGCGTACCGCGATCATCGGGGACACATCGCCCCTCGGTCACCACGATCCGCAGCAGATCGCTCTTGGCCGCTCGCTCCCGGCATCCCACACAGGTTCGCTCAGGGCATGCGCGGGTTGGCGTCCGGCCAGACACGATTAAGTCTACCTCCCCGTACCGACCTCACCCCTCCGGGGCAACAATCGAACGGCTGTTTCTTGTCACATTCTGTCGTGATCCAAGCGCGGAGCGCCCGGTTTTATTCCCGGCCCCGGCGGTCCCGGGCATCCCGGTCGTCCCGCCTGTCCCGGTCGTCCCGGTCGTCGCCGTCGGGGGCGGACTGCTCGGTGTCGGGGCGGATGTCGATGCGCCAGCCGGTGAGGCGGGCCGCGAGGCGGGCGTTCTGCCCCTCTTTGCCGATGGCGAGGGAGAGCTGGTAGTCCGGGACCGTCACGCGGGCCGAGCGGGCCGCGAGGTCGACGATCTCGACCTTGGAGACCCGGGCCGGGGAGAGGGCGTTGGCCACCATCTCGGCCGGGTCGTCCGACCAGTCGACGATGTCGATCTTCTCGCCGTTCAGCTCGCCCATCACGTTGCGCACGCGGCCGCCCATCGGGCCGATGCAGGCGCCCTTGGCGTTCAGCCCGCTGCGCGTCGAGCGCACCGCGATCTTGGTGCGGTGACCGGCCTCGCGGGCGATGGCCGAGATCTCCACGCTGCCATCGGCGATCTCCGGCACTTCGAGGGCGAAGAGCTTCTTCACCAGGCTCGGGTGCGTGCGCGAGAGGGTCACGGAGGGACCGCGCACCCCCTTCGCGACCCGGACGACGTACGAGCGCAGCCGCATGCCGTGCTGGTAGACCTCGCCCGGCACCTGCTCCTGCACCGGCAGGATCGCCTCGAGCTTGCCGATGTCGACCAGCACGTTCTTCGGGTCACGGCCCTGCTGGACCATGCCCATGACGATGTCGCCCTCGCGGCCCGCGTACTCGCCGAGCGTCGCGTCGTCCTGCGCGTCTCGCAGCCGCTGCAGGATGACCTGCTTGGCGGTGGTGGCGGCGATGCGGCCGAAGTCGGACGGGGTGTCGTCGAACTCCTTGGCCTCCTGCCCCTCTTCGAGGTCGGCCGGGTCCTCCGTCGCCCACACCGTCACGTGGCCGCTCTCGCGGTCCAGCTTCACGCGTGCGCGGCGGAAACTTCCTTCGGTGCGGTGGTAGGCGATGAGGAGGGCCGACTCGATCGCCTCGACCAGCAGATCGAAGGAGATCTCCTTCTCCCTGACCAGCCCCCGCAGGGCACTCATGTCGATGTCCATGGCTACGCCTCCTCTGCTTCTGATGCGTCGTTCTTGTTCTTGCGGTTGAACTCGACCTGGACCCGCGCCTTGGCGATGTCACCGAAGCCGAGCCGTCGGGCGGTGGCCTTGCGGCCCTTCACGCCCGGTACTTCGAGGTCGAGTCCGTCGTCGTCGACCCGGAGGATGCGCGCCACCAGCTCGGAGTCGTCGGTCAGCTGGAACCGGACGAGGCGGTCCGTAGCGCGGACGTAGTGCCGGTGCTCGGTGAGGGCGCGCTCGGCGCCCGGCGTCCCGACCTCCAGCTCGTACTCGCCGTCGCCCATCGCGTCCGTCTCGTCGAGCTTCGCCGAGAGCGCGCGGCTCACATCGGCGACCTGGTCGAGGTCGGCTCCTTCGTCGGAGTCCACGACGACGCGCAGCACCCGCTTGCGCCCTACCGAGGCGATCTCGATCTCTTCGAGGTCGAGCCCCTGGGAGCCCACGAGCGGTTCCAGTAGTTCCCGCAGCCTCTCGTTCTGGGTCGTGCTCATCCGGGTGACTCCTCGGCCGCGTGTGCTGTTGTGGTGGGTCGGCGTTCCGTCGCGCGTCAGGTCAAAGGGTATCCGGTCCAGGGGGGTGTTGCGGTCCACCGGGCGAGGGGCGGCGGTACGGTGATCACCGGCCGCGCCGTCCCGGTCGTGCCGACACCGCCGCCACTCTGCCGAGGACGACCGCCCGTGCCGCTCACCACTCAGGCCCGACCGGGGCCCCGCCGTAGAACTCTGCTCGCCTCGCTGGCCGGGGCCGCGCTGCTGACCGGGTGCTCGGACGGGAGCGGCGCGGGCACCCAGGGCGCCCCCTCGCTCGCGCAGGAGAAGCGGCTGCGGGCGCGGGCTGCCCGCGAGAGCGCGGACCTGCTGGGCCGGTACGACGCGGCGCTCGCCGCGCGGCCCGGGCTCACGGACCGGCTCGCGCCGCTCCGCGCGGAGGTGGAGCGGCACGTGTCGGCGTTCGGCGGGGCCGCCAGGCCGTCCGCGCTCCCGCCGTCGGCGTCCACTCCGCCGGTCGCCGAGGAGGACGTGCTGAAGGCGCTGGCGGCGGCCGAGCGGGCCCTGTCGGACCAGCGCATGTCGGCCCTCGCCGACCCCGGCACCCCCGCCGAGCACGCCCGGCTGCTGGCCTCGGTGGCGGCGGCCGGGGCCGGCCACGCGTACCTGCTGACGGAGGGCTGAGAGCGATGGACGAGGACGGACTGCTGGCGTCGGTGCAGGCGGCGCTGCGCGCCGAGCACGCGGCGGTGTACGGGTACGGGGTGGTCGGCGGCCGGATCGGGCAGAGCCGCCGCGCGGAGGCGCGGGCCGCGTACGACGCGCACCGCGCCCGCCGCGACGGGCTGCGGCGCACCGTGCGCGACCTGGGCGCCGGCCCGGAGGAGTCGGCGGGGGCGTACGCGCTGCCCTTCCCGGTGCCGGACGCCGCCGCGGCGGCCCGGCTCGCCGCGGACATCGAGGACAAGGTCGCCGGCGCCTACTCGGACCTCGTGCGGGCGGCGAGCGGAGCGCGGCGCCGCGACGCGGCGGACGCGCTGCGGGAGGCGGCGGTCCGTGCGGTGCGATGGCGCGGCGGGAGCGTAGCCTTCCCTGGGCTCGCCGAACGGGCCGCGGCGCCCTCCGCGTCACCCTCGGCGTCCTCGCGTACGTAAGCAGCCACTGGATGCGGTGGCTGCGCCGCTCGGAAGGGAATCTCTCGCGCATGGCTCTCGAACCGCCGCAGCGGCTGGTGAACGCTCTCGGCGAAGTGCGCGACGAGGGGGCGAGCGCCTGGCTCGGCCGGCTCGGTGCCCTGCTCGACGAGGCCGCGGCCCGGCGTGCGGTCACCGTCGAGCGGGTGCAGGTGCCCGGCGGGCGCAGCAGCCTGGTCGCCCATGTCAGGACGGCGGAGGGTGCGCCCGCGGTACTCAAGCTGGCGCCGGAGCGGTTCCGGCCGGAGGCGGAGCGGGCGGCGCTGACGCACTGGGACGGGTTCGGTGCGGTCCGCCTCCTCGATCCCGGGACCAACGACGGGGCGCTGCTCCTGGAGCGGCTGCACCCCGAGGTCTCCGTACGGACGCTGCCGGAGGCGAAGGCGCTCCTGGAGGCGGCGGGGACCCTGCGGCGGCTGTGGACGGAGCCGCCGGCCGGGCGCAACTGCGAGACCGTGCCGGAGCGCACGGGCCGGCAGGCGACGGCGATGCGGGCGGCCGTGGCCGCCTTCCCCGAGGTCGCCCCGCTGGTCGACGCGGCCGTGGCGGCCCGCGAGGAGCTGGTGGCCGCTCCGCCCGAACTGCGGCTGCTGCACGGCACGTTCCGCCAGTCCAAGGTGGTCTCCGGCGAGCGGATGCCGTGGCTGGCGGTCGGCCCCGACCCGGTCGTCGGCGAACGCGCCTTCGATCTGGCCCGGCTCGTGCGCGACCGGGTCGAGGACCTGATCGGCTCGCCGTCGGGCCCTGCCATCACCCGGCGCCGCGTGAAGCGGCTCGCCGAGTCGCTCGACGTGGACCAGGAGCGGCTGCGCGGCTGGACGCTGTTCCGGGCCGTCGAGTCGGGGGTGCGGGCGCTGCGGGTGGGCCGGGAGCGGGACGGCGAGAACCTGCTGGAGTTCGCGGGCTGGCTCTGAGCCCTTCCGGACGAGGCAGCGCCCCGGATGCCGTGCATCCGGGGCGCTGCTGTGTGCGGTGGGCTCACGCGGTGAGACGGGCGACGGCCTCCGCGACCGTCAGCTCCTCGCGCTCGCCGGTGCGGCGGTCCTTCAGCTCCACGACGCCGTCGGCGCTGCGGCGCCCCGCGACCAGGATCTTCGGTACGCCGATCAGCTCGGAGTCGGTGAACTTCACGCCCGGGGAGATGCCGGGGCGGTCGTCGACCAGGACGCGGACACCGGCCGCGGCCAGCTGCTCCGAGACGTCCAGGGCCAGCTCGGTCTGGAGCGCCTTGCCGGCGGCGACCACGTGCACGTCGGCCGGGGCGATCTCCGCGGGCCAGATGAGGCCCTTGTCGTCGGCGTGCTGCTCGGCGAGGGCGGCGACGGCGCGCGAGACGCCGATGCCGTACGAGCCCATGGTGACGCGGACCGGCTTGCCGTTCTGGCCGAGCACGTCGAGCTGGAAGGCGTCGGCGTACTTGCGGCCGAGCTGGAAGATGTGGCCGATCTCGATGGCGCGGTCCAGCTTGAGCCCGGTGCCGCAGTTGGGGCAGGGGTCGCCCTCCTGCACCACGACGACGTCGACGTAGGCGGAGACCTCGAAGTCGCGGCCCGCGACGACGTTCTTCGCGTGGACGCCCGCCTTGTTCGCGCCGGTGATCCAGGCGGTGCCGGGGGCGACGCGCGGGTCGGCGAGGTAGGTGACCTTCTCCAGGCCCTGCGGGCCGACGTAGCCGCGCACCAGGTCGTCGCGGCCCTCGAAGTCCTCGGCCGTGACCAGCTCCACGGCGGCCGGGGAGAAGTGCGCCTCGACCTTGTCCATGTCGACCTCGCGGTCGCCGGGGACGCCGACCGCGACGATCTCGCCGTCCACCTTGACCAGGAGGTTCTTCAGGGTGGCCGACGCGGGGACGTCGAGGTACGCGGCGAGCGTCTCGATGGTCGGGGTGTCGGGCGTGGGGATCTCTTCGAGCGCGGGCGCGTCGGCGGCCTCGACGGGCTTCAGGGCGAAGGTGACCGCCTCGGTGTTGGCGGCGTAGTCGCACTGCGGGCAGTCCGCGAAGGTGTCCTCGCCGGCGCCGGCCGGCGCGAGGAACTCCTCGGACTTGGAGCCGCCCATGGCGCCCGCGGTGGCGGCGCAGATGCGGTAGTCGAGGCCGAGGCGCTCGAAGATGCGCTGGTAGGCGGCGCGGTGCAGACCGTAGGACGCGGCGAGGCCCTCGTCGGTCAGGTCGAAGGAGTAGGAGTCCTTCATCTGGAACTCGCGGCCGCGCAGGATGCCGGCGCGGGGGCGGGCCTCGTCGCGGTACTTCGTCTGGATCTGGTAGAGGATCACCGGCAGGTCCTTGTAGGACGTGCACTGGTCCTTGACCAGCTGGGTGAAGATCTCCTCGTGGGTCGGGCCCAGGAGGTAGTCGCCGCCCTTGCGGTCGTTGAGGCGGAACAGCTCGGCGCCGTACTCCTCCCAGCGGCCGGTCGCCTCGTAGGGCTCCTTGGGCAGCAGGGCGGGGAGCAGGACCTCCTGGGCGCCGATGGCGTCCATCTCTTCGCGGACGACGCGCTCCACGTTGGCGTAGACCCTGCGGCCGAGCGGCAGCCAGGACCAGACGCCGGCCGCGGTACGACGCACGAAACCGGCGCGGACCAGCAGTTTGTGGCTGAGCACCTCGGCGTCCGCCGGGTCGTCGCGCAGGGTCTTCACCATCAAGCGGGACATGCGCTGGACCTGGGCCTTGGCCATATTTCTTGACTCCTGCGACGAAAGGGTTGTGCCCAGGAGGTTAGCCGGGCGGTCGGCGCGGCCGGAAATCGGTCCGCTCAGCGCAGCAGCGGCAGGGGCGCGCCCATCACGGCGTACGGCTTCGGGGCGCTGGGGAACAGGACCTGGCGGGAGAGGTCGTCGTAGCCGAGGGAGTGGTACAGGCCCCGGGCCGGGCTGTCGAAGTCGATCGCGGAGAGGATCGAGCGGGGCTGGTCGGCGCCGTCGGTGAGGGTGGTGATGAGGGTCCGGCCGATGCCGCGGTCCTGGTAGCCGGGGTGGACGTGCAGCTCGGTGATGACGAAGGAGTCGTCGAGCCAGTGGTCCTGGCCGCGGGCGCGCAGGTACGGCTCGACGACCGTGGACCACCAGTGGGTGCGGTCGTTGGGCATGCCGTAGACGAAGCCGACGAGGCGGCCGGAGTCCGTGGTGGCTCCGAGGGCGCGGGCGCCGGTGTACGTCATGTGGCGCAGCACGATCTGGCGGCGGACCGCGATCTCCTCGTCGCTCAGGCCGAAGGCGTGCGCCTGGACGGCGAGGGCTTCGTCGACGCGGGCGTGCAGATCGAGGGGCCCGATGGTGACGGCGTCGTCCGTACGGTTCCGGTGCGGCATGCCCGGAGGGTACCCCGGCGGGCGGGGCCTGCGTACGGGGACCCGGGGCGGTCTAGAACAGGACGCTCATGAACGCGCCGACCTCTTCGAATCCCACCCGGCGGTAGGCGGCGCGGGCCGGGGTGTTGAAGTCGTTGACGTAGAGGCTGACGACGGGGGCGACGTCGGCGAGGGCGTAGCGCAGTACGGCGGCCATGCCGGGGGCGGCGAGGCCGCGGCCGCGGTACTCGGGGGCGACCCAGACACCCTGGATCTGGCAGGCCTCGTCGGTCGCGGCGCCGATCTCGGCCTTGAAGACGACCTTGCCGTGCTCGTCGAGGCGGGCGAAGGAGCGGCCGGAGCCGACCAGTTCGGCCACCCGCGCCTGGTAGAGCAGGCCGCCGTCGCCGGCGAGCGGGGAGACGCCGACCTCCTCGGTGAACATCGCCACGCACGCCGGCATGATCGCGTCCATCTCGTCCTTGCGGATGCGGCGCACGTACGGGTCCGGGGTGACGTCGGCGGGCATCCGGTCGGTCACCATCAGCGGCTGGCGGGGCCGCACGTCGCGGGCCGGGCCCCAGCTCGCCTCGAGCAGGCGCCACAGCTGGGCGGTGGGGCCGGCCGGTCCGACGATCGAGGAGCAGCGGCGGCCGGCCCGGCGGGCGCGGTCGGCGAAGCCGCGGATGGCCCGGTCGGTGGCGCAGATCGGTACGAGGTTGGCGCCCGCGTAGCAGAGCGAGGCCAGCATGCCGTCCTCGTACCAGCCCCACATCTCGCCGCCCAGGCGCCAGGGGTCGAGGCCCGCGACGCGGACGCGGGCCGTCACGAAGGCATTGGCGACCGGCTCGCGGCCGAGTACGGCGAGCGCGGCGTCGAGGTCGCTCGGTTCGAGGACCCGGGTGGTGGTCTGAGTCAACACGTGCGGGTGGGCCTTCGCCTGGTGGGGGCTGGTCTCCGCACTGTACCTGCCGGTGGTTTGGGCCGCCTCGGCCTGTGCGGGGCTGCTCGCGCCGTTCCCCGCGCCCCTGGGTCACATGTCGGCTGCCGGCCGGTGGGGGCGGGCCGCGCCGTTCCCCGCGCCCCTGGGCCGTACGCCGACTGCCGCGCCGTCGTGGCTGCTCGCGCCGTTCCCCGCGCCCCTGAGAGGCGCACTGCGTGCGCCGTCTCATCGGGGCCGATGGGGCTGCGGCGAAGCCGCAAGCTTCTCAGGGGCGCGGGGAACCCAGCCGCGGGATGGGTCAGCCCGCTACCGCTACCGAGGGCTCGCCGGAGGCGACGCCGTCCTTCTCCATCTGCTCGGCGATCTTCAGCGCCTCTTCGATGAGCGTCTCCACGATCTTCGACTCGGGGACCGTCTTGATGACCTCGCCCTTGACGAAGATCTGCCCCTTGCCGTTGCCGGAGGCGACACCGAGGTCGGCCTCGCGGGCCTCGCCCGGCCCGTTCACGACGCAGCCCATGACGGCGACGCGGAGCGGAACCTCCATGCCGTCGAGACCGGCCGTGACCTCCTCCGCCAGCTTGTAGACGTCGACCTGGGCGCGGCCGCAGGACGGGCAGGAGACGATCTCCAGGCGGCGCGGGCGCAGGCCGAGCGATTCCAGGATCTGGTTGCCGACCTTGATCTCCTCGACCGGCGGCGCGGAGAGCGAGACGCGGATGGTGTCGCCGATCCCCTCGGAGAGCAGCGCCCCGAACGCGACGGCCGACTTGATGGTGCCCTGGAAGGCGGGACCGGCCTCGGTGACGCCGAGGTGCAGCGGATAGTCGCACTTCTCGGCGAGCAGCCGGTAGGCGTTGACCATCACGACCGGGTCGTTGTGCTTGACCGAGATCTTGATGTCGCGGAAGTCGTGCTCCTCGAAGAGGGACGCCTCCCACAGCGCGGACTCGGCGAGCGCCTCGGGGGTCGCCTTGCCGTACTTCTGGAGCAGGCGGCGGTCGAGCGAGCCCGCGTTCACCCCGATGCGGATCGGCGTGCCGTGGTCCCGGGCCGCCTTGGCGATCTCCTTGACCTTGTCGTCGAACTGCTTGATGTTGCCCGGGTTGACCCGGACCGCGGCGCAGCCCGCCTCGATGGCGGCGAAGACGTACTTGGGCTGGAAGTGGATGTCCGCGATCACCGGGATCTGCGACTTCTTGGCGATGACGGGCAGCGCGTCGGCGTCGTCCTGCGTGGGACACGCCACCCGCACGATCTGGCAGCCCGACGCGGTCAGCTCGGCGATCTGCTGGAGCGTGGCACCGATGTCGGACGTCCGCGTCGTCGTCATCGACTGCACCGAGATGGGCGCGTCGCCGCCGACGGCCACCGTGCCGACCTGGATCTGCCGGCTCTTGCGCCGCTCGGCGAGCTTGAGCGGTACATCCGGCATGCCGAGTGAAATCGCAGTCATCTGCTGTGCAACCCCAAGGTATGGATCGAGGACCGAGTCCAGAGGCTTTCGAGATTACGTCACCGGCGCGCGGCCGAGCACATCGCGCCCGCAATCCACCCGAAGGTGGGCGGCCGGACACCCAGGGTGTGCGGCCGCCGTGCATGAGATGTGATCAGGAGATTCTCACCGGGTTAACGACATCGGCGATCAGTACCAGGATCGTGAAGCAGACGAAGATCCCCGCCACCACGTACGCGACCGGCATGAGCTTCGCGACGTCGAAGGGGCCCGGGTCGGGGCGGCGGAAGACGCGGGCCAGGTTGCGCCGCAGCGCCTCCCACAGGGCGCCCGCGATGTGGCCGCCGTCGAGCGGGAGCAGCGGCAGCATGTTGAAGAGGAAGAGCGAGAGGTTGAAGCCGGCGACCAGCATCAGCGACATCGCCAGTTTCTGGGTGGCCGGGATGTCGAGCGCCGCGATGTCGCCGCCGACCCGGGCCGCGCCGACCACGCCCATCGGGGAGTCCTGGTCGCGGGGGCCGTCGCCGAAGGCCGCGTCCCACAGGGCCGGGATCTTCGCCGGGAGGGCGACGATGGAGTCGACGGCGTCGCCGACCCGGTCGCTCATCCACGTGACGGAGTCGCCGAAGTCCTGGTGGACGACGCCGGTGGCGGCGGTGAAGCCGAGGAAGCCGGCCTTGACGTAGCCGTCGGTGATCTGGCCGCTGGCGTCCTTCTTCGCGACCTGGTTGGTGGCGATGTGCGCGTTCAGCGTCCGGCGCTGTCCGTCACGCTCGACGACGATCGGGACGGTCCGGCCGGCGCTCTCGCGGATCTTGTCGGACAGGACGTTCCACTTGTCCGTGGTGACGCCGTCGAACGAGACGATCTTGTCCTTGGCCCGGAGGCCGGCGGACTCGGCGGGCGACTTCGGGTCGGACGCCTTGCAGGTGTCCCGGTCGGCGCTGGCCTGGATGACGCAGGGCGAGACGGACTGGACCACGTTCGTCTGCTGGGTGATGCCGAAGCCCATGAGGACCGTGAAGAAGAGGCCGACCGCGAGGATCAGGTTCATGAAGGGGCCCGCGAACATCACGATCACGCGCTTCCAGGGCTTGCGCGTGTAGAAGAGGCGGCTCTCGTCGCCGGGTTGCAGCTCCTCGAAGGCGGCCGCGCGGGCGTCCTCCACCATGGAGCGGAACGGCGAGGTCGAGCGGGACTCGATGCGGCCGTCCGCGCCGGGCGGGAACATGCCGATCATGCGGATGTAGCCGCCGAGCGGGATCGCCTTGACGCCGTACTCGGTGTCGCCCTTCCGCCGGGAGAAGAGGGTCGGTCCGAAGCCGACCATGTACTGCGGGACGCGGATGCCGAAGAGCTTCGCCGTCGACAGGTGGCCCAGTTCGTGCCAGGCGATGGAGATGAGCAGGCCCACCACGAAGACGACTACGCCGAGGATCATCATCAAGGTCGTCATGCACGAGCCTCCGCGGCTGCCTGGTCCCGATCGGTCAGTGCACGGGCCCGGGCGCGTGCCCAGGTCTCCGCTTCGAGGACGTCCGCGAGGGTCAGGGAAGTTCCCGGCACCGCCGGCGTGCCGTGTTCCTCGACGACCCGGGTGACGGTCTCCATGATCCCGTTGAACGGCAGGGCGCCCTTCAGGAAGGCGTCCACACACTCCTCGTTGGCGGCATTGAACACCGCCGGGGCCGTGCCCGCGAGTTCCCCGACGTGCCGGGCCAGGCCCACCGACGGGAACGCCTCGGTGTCCAGGGGGAAGAACTCCCAGCTCGCGGCCTGCGTCCAGTCGAACGCGGGGGCCGCGTCCGGGATCCGCTCCGGCCAGCCGAGGCCGATCGCGATCGGGCCGCGCATGTCGGGCGGGGTCGCCTGGAGGAGGGAGGAGCCGTCGACGTACTCGACCATGGAGTGCACGTAGGACTGGGGGTGCACGACGACCTCGATGCGGTCGAAGGGGATGTCGTAGAGCAGGTGCGCCTCGATGACCTCCAGACCCTTGTTGACCAGGGTCGCCGAGTTGACCGTGATGACCGGGCCCATCGCCCAGGTCGGGTGGGCGAGCGCGTCCTCGACGGTGACGTGCGCGAGGTCGGCCTTGGTGCGGCCGCGGAACGGGCCGCCGGAGGCGGTGACGACCAGCTTGCGCACGTCGGCGCGGGTACCGGCGGCGAGCGCCTGGAAGAGCGCGGCGTGCTCGGAGTCGACCGGGATGATCTGTCCGGGCCGCGCCAGCGCCTTCACCAGGGGGCCGCCGACGATCAGCGACTCCTTGTTGGCGAGGGCGAGGGTGCGGTCCGCCTTGAGCGCGGCGAGCGTGGGCGCCAGGCCGATCGAGCCGGTGATGCCGTTGAGCACGGTGTGGCAGTCGCCGCGGCCGGCGACCTCGGTGGCCGCGTCCGGTCCCGCGAGGATCTCCGGCAGCGGCTCCCCCGGCCCGTACCGCGCGGCCAGCGCCTCGCGCAGCGCGGGCACGGCCTCCTCGCGGGCGACGGCGACGGTGCGCACGCGCAGCTGGTGCGCCTGCTCGGCCAGCAGGGCCACCCGGCCGCCGGCGGCGCTGAGGGCGGTGACGCGGAAGCGGTCCGGGTTGCGCAGCACGAGGTCGATGGCCTGCGTCCCGATCGAGCCCGTCGAGCCCAGCACGGCGATGTCCCTGGGGGCGTCGCCGGGTGCGGGGTCGAAGACGAGGTGCGGATCGGCGAGCGGCGATGGGCTGTCGGTCATCCCCCTATTGTTGCCTGGCTTTGCTGTGAGCCGGACGGGGCTACCCCGTACGGGTCCGGGGCCGTGATGTCAGGAGGCCATCGTCCGCACGTAGTGGCTGAGATTGGCGCTGACCAGACCCCGTACGTACAGGGCCGCGCCCGTGACGAGCAACGGCACGGAGGCCGCGAGGACGGCCAGGAGAGTGGGCCAGGGGATCACCGCGCAGGGATTGCGGACGCTGTCCTCGTAGCCGAGTTCGAGCCGTTCGAAGAGCGGGGCGCCGCAATCCGGGTCGGCGCCGAGGACAGACCACGGCAGGACGAGCCGGAGGACGACATAGAGCCACAGGAGGCCGCCGGCGGAGAGCAGGAACAGGCCGCGCCCGCGCATCCGCCGGGTCTCCGCGAGGAAGCGGCGCTCCAGGTCGTCGCGGTACTTCGTCTCGTCGCGCATGGGGCCCCCGGTGTCGTGGTGACGGATCCGCCGGAGAGTACCGGCCGGTCCGCTCGCCAGGACGGGCGGGGCCGTCAGCGGATCGGGCGGTGGACGTTCTCCCGCTGACTCGCTCCCGGGGTGGTGTCGGCGATCCAGGGGCCCTCGCCGCTGGGGTCGACGACGCCCTGCTCCAGCCAGGTGTACGTGCCGCTGAGGACGCCCTTGACGACCGTGTGGTCGAGGTCGTCGGTGTTGGTCCACAGGCGGGCGAAGAGTTCGTCGGCGCGGATGCGGGCCTGGCGGCAGAAGACGTCGGCGAGCTGGTAGGCCTCGCGGCCGTGCTCCTCGGTGGTGCGCAGGAGTTCGGCGCGGACGCAGGCGGCGCTCATCGCGAAGAGTTCGGCGCCGATGTCGACGATGCGGCCGAGGAAGCCCTGTTTGGTCTCCATGCGGCCCTGCCAGCGGGACATGGCGTAGAAGGTGGTGCGGGCGAGTTTGCGGGCGGCGCGCTCGACGTAGCGCAGGTGGCCGGAGAGGTCGGGGTGGCCCGCCGGGTGGAACTCGGCGTAGGAGCGCGGGAGCTGGCCCGGTCCGGCGACGAGCTTCGGCAGCCACTTCGCGTAGAAGCCACCCGCTCTGGCGCCCGCCTTCGCCTTGTCGGCGAGCGACGTGTCGGGGTCGATGAGGGCGCCGGCCACGGAGAGGTGGGCGTCGACGGCCTCGCGGGCGATCAGCAGGTGCATGATCTCGGTCGAGCCCTCGAAGATGCGGTTGATGCGCAGGTCGCGCAGGATCTGCTCGGCGGGGACGGCGCGTTCGCCGCGGGCCGCGAGGGACTCGGCGGTCTCGAAGCCGCGGCCGCCGCGGATCTGGACCAGTTCGTCGGCCATCAGGCAGGCCATCTCGGAGCCGTACAGCTTGGCGAGGGCGGCTTCGATGCGGATGTCGTTGCGGTCCTCGTCGGCCATCTGCGAGGAGAGGTCGAGGACGGCCTCCAGGGCGAAGGTGGTCGCCGCGATGAAGGAGATCTTCGCGCCGACCGCTTCGTGGAACGCGACCGGCTTGCCCCACTGTTCGCGCGCCGCCGACCACTCGCGGGCGATCTTCAGACACCACTTCCCGGCGCCGACGCACATGGCGGGCAGGGAGAGGCGGCCGGTGTTGAGCGTGGTGAGGGCGATCTTCAGGCCCGCGCCCTCGGGGCCGATGCGGTTGGCCGCGGGGACGCGGACCCGGTGGAAGCGGGTGACGCCGTTCTCCAGGCCGCGCAGGCCCATGAAGGCGTTGCGGTTCTCGACGGTGATGCCCTCGGCGGCGGCCTCGACGACGAACGCGGTGATGCCGCCCTTGTGTCCCTCGGACCGCGGCACGCGGGCCATGACGACGAGGAGGTCCGCGACGACCCCGTTCGTCGTCCACAGCTTCACCCCGTCGAGGACGTAGTCGTCGCCGTCGGGGACGGCCGTGGTGGCCAGGCGCGCCGGGTCGGAGCCCACGTCGGGTTCGGTGAGCAGGAAGGCGCTGATGTCGGTGCGCGCGCACCGCGGCAGGAACGCGTCCTTCTGCTCCTGGGTGCCGAACATCTTCAGGGGCTGCGGTACGCCGATCGACTGATGGGCGGAGAGCAGCGCCCCGATGGCGGGGCTGGCCGAGCCGACCAGGGCGAGCGCCTTGTTGTAGTAGACCTGCGTGAGGCCGAGGCCGCCGTACTTCGTGTCGATCTTCATCCCGAACGCGCCGAGTTCCTTCAGCCCGTTGACGGTCTCGTCGGGGATCCGCGCCTCGCGCTCGATGCGGGCCGAGTCGATCTTCGTCTCGCAGAAGTCGCGCATCTGGGCGAGGAACGCCTCGCCGCGCCGGGCGGCCTCGTCGGCGGGGACCGGGTGCGGGTGGACGAGGTCGAGCCGGAACCGGCCGAGGAACAGCTCCTTGGCGAAGCTGGGCTTGCGCCAGTCCTGCTCACGGGCGTCCTCGGCGACCTGCCGGGCCTCCCGTTCGGAGACCTTGGCCCGGGGCTTGGGTGTTGCGGACATGAGGTTCACCTCGCCGCGCGTCGGGGCACCGGACCGGCCCGTTACCGGCTGGTGCTACTCGATCGTATGTACCCGATCCGCGCCGTCCCGGCCAGTCCTCGCGCGGCCCCGGCACGTGCCGACACCCGCCGAGTGCGGCGGCGTCCCCGACCCGTACGCCCTCCTGGAGACGGTCCGCCGGGTGCGGGCCGAGGGCGGCGATCCCCG
>NZ_JBEXOS010000043.1:0-68067 GCF_040611655.1 Streptomyces sp. NPDC006552 | reverse complement strand
CGCATGGTCAAGGAGTACAAGGCCGAGCTGATGCACCCCTACTACGCGGCCGAGCGCGGCCTGGTCGACGACGTCATCGACCCCGCCGAGACCCGTGACGTACTCATCCGCTCGCTCGCGATGCTCCGGACCAAGCACGCCGATCTGCCGTCTCGTAAGCACGGCAATCCGCCGCAGTGACCCCCTGCACCCCCGCATCACCACGGCGGGCCGGAGCCACGGCTCCCGACCGCCGAAGGCCACAGGAGAAGTTGAATGGTCAAGCAGGAACGTGCGGTGCGCACGAGGAAGTCGTTGATCCAGGCCGCGGCCGCGGTCTTCGCGGAGGAGGGGTACGTCCCCTCCTCCCTCGCGACGATCAGCAAGCGGGCAGGTGTCAGCAACGGCGCGCTGCACTTCCACTTCGCGAACAAGAAGGCGCTCGCCCAGGCCGTCGAGGAAGCGGCCGTCGAGGTGATCCGCCAGCTCGTCCAGGTCTCGGACCGCAGCGGGACGAACGCGCTCCAGTCCCTCGTCGACGCCACGCACGGGCTGGTGGGCCGTCTCCTGGAGGACATCGTCGTCCGGGCCGGATTCGATCTCAGCGCCGAACGCGCCCTGGGCGGCGACACCGCGCTGATGCGTACCTGGCAGGCGTGGGTCGAGGAGACGATGCGCCGCGCCGAGGCGGACGGGCATCTGGCCCCCGGCGTGGAGCCGGACGACGCCGCCGCGGCGATCGTGGCGGTGACCGTCGGCCTGGAGGTGCTGGCCGGCGGCGATCCGCAGTGGCTCGCCGAGCGGCGGATCGTGGGGTTCTGGAAGCTCCTGCTGTCCGGTATCGCCACCGATGACGTCCTGGTCTCCGCCTGGCCCGCGGGGGGCAGGGCCCAGACCGCGGTGGACGTCCTGGAGCGGTAGCGGCCCCTCCTGGTACCCGCGGCACGGGTACGAGGAGGGGCCGCGAGGTCAACGGGCCTGCGGGGGCGGCTGGTTGTCCAACGTGAGGGCGGTGCAGCGCACACCGCCGCCGCCCTTGCGCAGCTCCGTGGTGTCCAGCTCGACCACGTCGAGACCGCGTTCGCGCAGCGTGTCGCGGAGCCGCGGCGCGCCGGTGGTCATGGTCACCGTGGCGCCGTCGCTGATCAGGTTCAGGGCGAACGTACTCGCCTCGTCCACGCCCACCTCGATCAGATCGAGCCCCAGGGCGCGCAGCCGCTGCCCGCTCGGGCCGTCCAGCGCCTGGGGGCAGTAGGCGACGGTGTGCGCGTCGATCACCGCGAGGGTGAGGTCCAGGTCGTACCACTGCTCGCCGGTCGTGCGCAGCGCCACCACGTCGTACCCGAGCACGTCGGCCAGGACCCCGTGCATCCGGCGGTCGGTGCGCTGCCCGTACCCGGCGAGCAGGAACGGCCCGCACGGCAGCGCGTCGCCCTGGCCGCTGAAGTCGTACGGCGCGTCCAGCACGTCGAAACCATGGCCCCTGAGCCAGGCCCGGAAGTGCGGTATCTCGGGGCGGCGGGCGGCCGGCGGCGCGCCGAGGACCGCGCGCCGCGCGCTCACGAAGGCGCCGTTGGCCGTGTACACCATGTCCGGGCACTCCCGGGCCGACTCCATGCGGCTGACCGTCCGGCCGGCCGCCACGTGCGCCTTCTCGATGGCCTCGTGCTCGGCGAGCACGGCCAGGCCGTCCGGCTGGACACCGGTGTCCATGTACGGGTTGATGACGTAGTCGATGCGGAAATGCGTGGCGTCGCACATCAGCAGTTCCGAATTCAAAGAGGCCTCCAGAAGGCTTACGGCGTACGCGGCATCGCGAAAACCGTGTGCGTACCCGGATTCCGCGCACGACCGACGGGCAGGGAACACGGCGGGAACCGGCGGTACGGATACCGCGGGCCGGCCGCCGACTTCCCCGCCTGTCACAGGAGTTCACGGGCGTGATGGCGAGTATCGCCACGCCCCGAATCCGCCGGCAACGCCTCTGATTCCCGGCGTCCGTCCCGCCGGCGGGACACCTTGCGCGGCGGCTGCCTGGAGGTCTGCGCCTCGCCGCCCGCGCCCACCCCACCGCGCTTTCCGTCCGCTGTAGCCCTGCTCCGGTGCTTTTCGAGAGCGCTGTCCCAGAGTGGTGCGTGGCGGTAGCACCGCCCTGCGGCCCGCCCTCCCCATTCCCCCATCCGGAGGGCGGGCTACGCACGTGGGAAATCCGTGCGCGCCCCGGCGGCTGAGAGCCGATGGGGCAGGGCTGCAGAGCCGCTAAAGAATTCGGCACCCGTCTCGCGGGCGGCGCTACCGTGCTCGGACAAGGCGAAAGCGTTTCGCTGCGTGAGAGGGGGTAGGGGCCCTGCCCCGGGATGCCCATGAACAACGGCCGTGCCACCGCGGAGCGCCGCGCCGACCCGTCGATGACCGTGGTCGTCGACCCCGGACAGTCGCCCCATCACGTCCCGCCCGTCCTGGAGGTCCGTGGCCCGCTGCCCGCGGACCGGGTCTCGGCGGCGCTCGACCACGCCGCCCGGCGCACCCCCGGCGGCCCCTGGCGCCACCGGTTGCAGCGGCTCGGACCCGACCACCACCTGCTGCACGTCGAACCCCGGCCGCGGACCCCGGCGGGCGGCGACGGTCCGCTCGAGCGCCCCGGCCCCTTCCCGGCCGGACTCGTCGCCGACCTGCTCACCGCCCGCGGCGGACCGGCCGTCCCGCTCGCCCCGGCCCAGCTCGGCCTGGTCCGGGCGGCCGCGGACACCCCGGCCGAGCCGCTCGTCAGAGCGGTGAACGCGACCGAGCCGTTCGACCCGGCCGAGGTGGACGGCGCCCTGCGCGCCCTGGCCCGGGCGCACCCGCTGCTCGGTGCCCGGATCGAGGCGCGGGACGGCGGCGGCATCCACCCGGTGCCGCTCGTCCGCGCGCCCGCGTGCGTGGACCTCACCGGTGTCGCGCGGGCCCGCGAGCACGAGGCCGTCGCCGCCGCGGCCCGCCGCCTCGACCCCGCCGCCGGTGACACCCTGTGCGCCCTGCTGCTGCGCAAGCGGCGCAGGCTCGTGGTGCTGGCCCACGAACTCGTCGCCGACCAGCACTCCCTGGACATCCTGATGGCCGAGCTGCGGGCCGCCCTCGCCCGGCCCGGCGAGGAACCGGCGGCCGAGGACGTGCGGTACACGGACTGGAGCGCGGCGCTGCCCGTCGTCGCCACCGCACCCCGCGAGACCGACCGCTGGCACACCGTCGCCGAAGGCCGGGCGGCCGCCCGCGCGTTCCGTCCGCGCGCCCCGCTGCCGGCCGGCGAGCCGCGCCGCCACCCCGGCTTCGCCCTGGGCCGCGCGGCCACCGCCCGGCTGAGCGGCGCCGTCTCCCGGCGCTACGGCCTCACCCCCGCCCAACTGCTCACCGGAGCCATGGGACTCGCCCTCATCCGGTGGCGGGGCACCGAGCGTGCCTCGTTCGACGTGTGTGTCGACGGCCGCCAGGGCGGCCCGGCGCTCGCCCGGACGGTCGGGCCGCTCGTCGAGACCGAGCCGGTGCTGCTCGACGGCGGCCGCGAGGAGGCCGCGCGCTCCTTCCTCTCCCGGTCCGCGGCGGTCCTCGGTGACCTGGGGCGCGGCGCGTTCGGCGCGTGCCGCGAGTACGCCCCCGACCCGATGCTCCGGCTCGCGCTGCGCGAGCCCGTACCGGTGCTGGTGCGGTTCACCCCGGACGCGCGCGTCCGCGCGCCCCGGCAGGCGCAGCGGGGCGCCGTCTCGTACGCGCTCGACGTCGACGCCCGGGTCCGCGGCGGCCGGCTGTGTGTCGGGCTCGACTGGCTGCCCGCCGCCCGTGACGGCGTCGGCGAGGAGTCGGCCGCCCGGCTGCTGAGCGCGGTGCGGGACGTCCTGGAGGAGCTGGCCGAAGGCGCCGGCGCCGTGCCCGCCGCGACGACCGCCGTCACCGCCACCCCGGTCCAGCGCGAACTGCTGGCCGACGCCGACGCGCACCCCGGGACCGGCCGGCAGATCGAACAGCTCAGCTGGGTCTGGCACGGGCCGCTGGACCCCGACCGGTTCACGGCGGCCTGGCAGGCCGTCTTCGACCGGGAGGCCGCCCTGCGGTCGGCGTTCGACCACGGCCCGGACCCCATGATCACCATTCACGACCGGATCGTGCCGGAGGTGGTGCGCATCACGCACGCCGGCGCCCGGCCCGACGCCTTCATGGCCGACCGCAGACGCGGACTCGACCCGCGCTCCCCGGGACCGCTGCGGATCACCCTGCTCGACGGCCCCTGGGACGACGGCACGACCGTGCGGGCCACGCGCGTGCTGCTCACGTACCACCTGGCGCTGCTCGACACCTGGAGCGTGCGGCTACTCGTGGCGGAGTTCTGCCGCGCCTACCTCACGGACGGCCCGCTGCCGGGCGGCGACCGGCGCCCCGACGTCCGGGACCACGCCCACTGGATCGAGGCCCAGGACCTCGCCGCGGCCCGGGACTTCTGGCTCCGCTCCGACCTGCGCCCCGCGGCCCCGGTGCCGGCCCGCTCCCCGGCCACGCCCGCCGCCGGGGAGAGCGGTCCCGGGCGGTCCCGGGTACGGCTCACCTCCGCCGAGGCCGCCCGTCTCGACGCGTGGGCCGCCCGGTGGGGCGCCACGGAGAGCGGCGCGCTCCAGGCCGCCTGGGCGCTGCTGCTGTACCGGGCCGCGGGCGCCGACGGTTCGATGCCGGTGCGGTTCAGCGTGGCGGTCTCCGGGCGGGGCATCCCGCTGGAGGGCGTGGAGCTGCTGCCCGGTGCCCTGCGCAACTCGCTGCCCGTCTCGGTCGAGGTCGACCCCGCCGCCACCGTGCCCGACCTGCTGGCCGCCCTGCGCGACCAGGCCATCGACCTGTCCTCCTACGAGTGGGTCTCGGCCGGTCAGATCCACGGCTGGACCACCGGTAAGGACACCTCCCCGGCGCCCGGCCGGACGACCGAGAGCCTGCTCGTCTTCGAGAGCGGCCTCGACCCGCTGCGCCGGCTGGAGGCCTCCTTCGCCGCCCACGGCATCCGGATGGAGTTCCCCGAGACCACGGGCGCCGCGAACGCCTTCCCGGTCACGCTCGTCGCCCGCCGCGACGGGGCCGGCGGCCTGATGCTCTCCGTGATCCACGACCGCGCCCGCCTCGCGGACGGCACCACTCTGCTCGCCGACTGCGCCGACCTGCTGCGCGAACTGCCCCACGAGGCCGACGAGTCGACCCCCATCGCCGAACTCCTCGACGAACTGTCGGTGACGGCCTCCGCCCAGCCCGCTTTCCTGACCCTGCGGCAGGGGGAGGGGGCGGGCGGAGTCATCTGCCTGGTGCCGTCACCGGGCGCGCCCCGGGCCTGGTACACCCGGCTGTCCCGGCAGTACGCGGGGCCGGAGACGGTCATCCTGCTGCGCCAGGCGCCGGACGGCCCCAGGGCCTGGCACGGCGCGCTGCGCGCCCTGGCCGAGGCGGGCAGGCAGCCGCTGCTGGTCGCCTTCTCGGGCGGCGGGGCGGACGCGTACGAGACGGCCCGGCGCCTCGCGGCGGACGGCTGCCGCACCAGAGCCGTCGTCCTGGCGGCCGGCGCGGACACCGACGCGGCGGTGGGCGACCTGGCGCGGCTGCTCGGTGAGGCGGCCCGGCAGCCCGCCCACGACTGAGAGCCCCCGGCCGGTTCAGGCCGAGGCGGGGGCCGGGCCGGCGATCACCGGGTGGTCACCGGCGAGCGGCCCCGAGGCGGACGCGCCGCCCGGGGAGCCGATCTCTTCGAACACCTCGGCGGCGGCGGGTCCGAACGGCGCCCACTGCTGCGGCAGGTCGTCCTCGTAGAAGACCGCCTCGACCGGGCAGACCGGCTCGCAGGCGCCGCAGTCGACGCATTCCTCGGGGTGGATGTAGAGCATGCGCGGACCCTCGTAGATGCAGTCCACGGGGCATTCCTCGATGCACGCCTTGTCCTGGACGTCGACGCAGGGCTGAGCGATCACGTACGTCATGGGTGTGGCGCCCTCTCGATGGAATCCGGATGCTCGCAGCCCCGTCATTCGAGCGGCCGCGACTCGTGACGAACTGGAGCGGGGATCGGCCCGTGGGGGAGGGGTGGGCGGGCCGATACCGCCCCGCCCACCCCAAGAACAGACCGCAAGGACTGCTTTAGCTGCGGTTTTGTGTGGTCGAAGCGTCAACTTTCCCTGTTTTCCTGTACGGCGTATGTCTCATTCGGGCTATTTTCAGCCCTTAACTTGCACTCCGAGCGATCCTTGAGGTGGCATGAGGAAGTATTAAAACAGCGCGGACGGTTTGGTATTGACAAACCGTCCGTCCTGTTTTTAACTCGACCTACCGAGACAGAGAGCGGAACGTGCCTCGGGGGACTGATGACTCATGCACGAAGAGGGGACACGGCGTGGACATCGAAGTACTCGGCACGTTGGCCGTCAGGGAGAACGGGGTCTCGGTGGCACCGAGGGCGCCCAAGCCGCGACAGGTGCTGGCTCTGCTGGCCCTCCACGCCGACCAGGTCGTCCCGGTCGCCTCGCTCATGGAGGAGCTCTGGGGCGACTGCCCGCCGCGCAGCGCGCGCACCACACTGCAGACCTACGTACTGCAGCTGCGGGAGATGATCGCGACAGCGCTGGAGAAGGACCCGGAGGGCGCCCCGGCGCGCACCCCCAAGGACGTGCTCGCGACCGCGCCGGGCGGCTATGTGCTGCACACCTCCGGCGGCTCCAGCGACGTACGCGAGTTCGACCGGCTCGCCGGGCTCGGCTACCGCGCCATGGACGCGGGCGACTTCCCGCGCGCGGCCCGTGAGCTGGGCGACGCCCTCGCCCTGTGGGGCGGCTCCGCCCTCGCCGACGTGCAGTCGGGGCCACAGCTGGAGATGCAGGCCAAGCGCCTGGAGGAGACCCGGCTGTGCGCGCTCGACCAGCGCATCGAGGCCGACCTGCGGCTCGGCCGGCACCGTGAACTCCTCGGCGAACTGACCGTCCTGGTCAGCCGCTACCGCACGCACGAGAACCTGCACGCCCAGTTCATGCTCGCCCTGCACCGCTCGGGACGCCGCAGCGAGGCGCTCGACGTCTACCAGCGGCTGCGGGTGACGCTCGTCCGCGAGCTGGGACTCGAGCCCTCGTCCGGTCTGCGCCGGTTGCAGCGCTCGATCCTCATGGCCGGTCCCGAGCACACCACGGAGACGGCCGGCGCCGATCACGAGCGCCTGACCCGGGTGGGCTGACCGCCGCACCCGAAGGTTCTTGGCCCCTCCAGCACCGGGAGAGATGAGCGGCGATGCAGGCCAGGTCGGAACGGACACGGCACAACCTGATCCAGGCGGGCGCGCGCATGTTCGACGAGTACGGCTACGCCAGCGCCACCCTGGGACGGATCGTCGCGGTCACCGGCGTGACGAAGGGCGCCTTGTACTTCCACTTCGCGTCCAAGGACGAGCTCGCCGACGCCGTGCAGCGCGAAGGCAGCGCCCGGCTCGTGGAGTTCCTGCGGCAGCGGGAGGAGTCCGGCGTCCCGCCCGTACAGGTACTGATCGACATGACGCACTGGCTGTCCCGCGCACTGCGCGACGACCCGGTCGTCGGCGCCGGACTGCGGATCACCCACGAGTGCGTCGACCGGGAACCCCCGGTCACCGACTTCCACCGGGTCTGGAACCGCGAAGTACTGCGGCTGCTGCGCCGGGCCGCGGAGAGCGGCACCCTGCGCGACGACGGACGCGGCGAGGGAGCGGCGACGCTGCTGTGGGCGATGGTGTGCGGGCTCGCCGCCGTGGCCAGGGCAGTGCCCCGTGACGAACTCGGCCCGCGGCTCGCCGCCTCGTGGGAACTGCTCCTCACCCTGCTCGTACCGCCCGACGAGGTGGCCCGGTACCGCACCCGCGCGCCCGAGCCCCTGGGAGACCTGGCCGGCGTCAGGTGACACCCACCCCACCCAGGACCCATAGGAGCCCCACCATGTCCCGCGAACAGCTGACCGCCCGCTCGGCGGTGCCCGCCGCCCACGACGCCGACGTGCTCACCGAGGTCGTGCGCATCCTCGCCGACGTCCTGCACATCAAGCCGGAGAAGATCGACCCGGAGCACACGTTCCGCACCTGTGGCGTCGACTCGCTGCTCTCCGTCGAGTACGTCGCCACTGTCAACGCCCACTTCGGCACCGCGATCAAGGCCGCCGCCCTCCTCGACCACCCCACCCCGCTGGGCTTCGCCCGCCACATGGCACGCGAGACGGCGCCGGCCGGCCCGGCCCCCGCGCCGATGATGCCGATGGCGGTGCCCATGCCGATGGCGATGCCGCCCGGCGCGGCGCCGCGGACCCAGGCGCCCGCGGCCCCCGTCACCCTGCCCGCGCCGCCCGTCCTGGACGTCCTGCGCGAGGAGATCGCCCGCATCCTGTGCTGCGACCCGTGGGACATCGACACCTCCGAACCGTTCACCGCCCTCGGCCTGGACCCGCAGCTGGCCGCGGAGTTCGTCTCCGTCATCAACCTCGTCTACCGGCTGGAGGAGCGCCCCGGGGCGCTGTACGAGCACCCGGACCTCATGGCGCTGGCTGCCCACATCTCGGCGCAGCTGCCCGTGGGCCCCGATCCGGCCGCCGTGGCGCAGCACGGGAGCGAGGGGTCGGTCCCGATGGAGGAGCTGTTCGACGCGGTGCGCGACGGACGGATCACCGTGGACCAGGCCCTCGGCCTGATGCCCCGTCAGGACTGAGGCGACGGACGGCGGAAGACAGACGGCAGAGGACAGACGGCAGACTGACATGGACCTGTACGCCATATCCCACCGAGGCGGGGCCGGCCGCGACGGAGAGGCGGCCTCATGACGTCTCCCGCACCGGTGGAGCGGCCCGAGCGGGAGATACGGACCACGGCCCCCGTCAAGCTGTGGTTCTGCCCCAACGAGGCCCTCGCCCCCGCCATCGCCGCCGTGCTCGCGTCGCGCTGGCTGGACGAACAGGAACAGGAGACCGCCGGGCGCTTCCTGTTCGACCGTGACCGGCGCCAGTACCTGGTCGCGCACGCGCTCGTGCGCCGCGTCCTGGCCCTGGAGAGCGGCATCCCCGAGGCGGAGGCCGTGCTCTGGCGCTCGTCGCGGGGCCGGCCGTTCCTGCGCAAGCCCGTGGAAGGACTCCCGCGCGGCGGCCGGGAACTGGACTTCAACCTGTCGCACGCCGGCGGGTACAACCTGCTCGGGGTGGTGCGCCGCCACCGCATCGGCGTCGACGTGGAACGGCTCGACCGCGACGGCCGCGGCTTCGACAGCATCGTGGAGAGCTTCGCGCCCGAGGAGATCGCCTGGGTGGCCGCGGCCGCCCCCGGCCGGGCGCGCGACCGCAGGATCCTGCGGCTGTGGACGCTCAAAGAGGCGTATGCCAAGGCGCGCGGCCTCGGCCTCGGACTCTCCTTCGACTCCTTCGCGTTCACGCTCGCCGAGGACAAGGGCGTGCTCGCCTTCCGGCCACCGGACGACGAACCCCCGGGGCGGTGGCGCTTCGCGGAGCTGGAGCCCGAACCGGACGTCCTGGTCGCCGTCACCGTCATGACGGGCTCCGACGAACAGGTCGTACTCGACCTGCACCACGGCTTCCCCTGGAGCCGCGACGCCCCCCGGCGCGAACCCCTGCCACCGTCGGTGGGAGCGCCCTGAGAGGTACCGCCGCGGATGCCCCGAGCTGACCGGGAACCCGCCGTCCGAGGGGGCGCCGCCCCCGCCGGACGGCGGGGGCACAGCCATGTCCGGGGCCGGGTCCGGCACCCCCGGCGGCCGCCGTGGAGACGGACTTGAGCTGCGGTGGAGATACCGGAGGCGGCCATGAGAACAGGGCTACGGTGCGACGCGCCGGTGGTTTCGAACCACCGCGGACTCGACCGGGTATGGGAGGAAGCCGTGCAGATTCAGGTTCTGGGCCCGTTGAGCGCCGACGTCAACGGGGTGTCCATCGTGCCGACCGCCGGCAAGCCGAGGCAGATTCTCGCGCTGTTGTCGTTCTATCCGGGCCGCGTCGTGCCGGTGTCCACGCTCATGGAAGAGATCTGGGGCAGCAACATGCCCCAGAGTGCGATGACCACGCTGCAGACCTACATACTGCAGCTGCGCCGACGACTCGGCACGGCGATGGGGCCGGGCGCGCCCGGCACCGCCAAGGACGTGCTCGCGACCCGGCACGGCGGATACCTCCTTCAGGTGTCCCCCGACTGCGTCGACGTGCACCGCTACGAACAACTCGTCACCGGGGGCCAGGCGGCGTTCGAGACGGGCGACGACGAGCAGGCCGCGGCCCAGTTCCGCGCCGCGCTCGCCATGTGGGACGGCACCGCCCTGGTGGATGTCGGCACCGGCCCGATCCTGGAGATCGAGGTGATGCGGCTGGAAGAGAGCCGGCTCGTCACCGTCGAGCGCCGCATCGACGCCGATCTGCGGCTCGGCCGGCACTCCGAGGTCATCGCCGAACTCGCCGACCTGATCGCCCGCCACCCCCAGCACGAGGGACTCCACTCGCAGGCGATGGTGGCGCTGTACCGCTCCGGGCGCCAGGCCACCGCGCTCGACGTCTACCGCAAGCTGCGCCTGCGGCTCGTGGAGGACCTCGGCGTCGAGCCCTCGCCCCAGCTCCAGCGCCTGCACCAGGCGATGCTCTCGGTCGACCCGGCCCTCGACGTCGTCTGCGGCCCGCGCCGCGGCTCCACCTTCAGCCTGTACGCGGCCTGAGCGCCCGGCACGTGCCGTACGACCCGGAGGAGAACGCCGCATGTCCGACGAACGGCCCCTGCGCATCCACTGCTTCGCCCACGCCGGGGCAGGGGTCTCCTCCTTCGCCGGCTGGAGCCGCGGCCTCGGCCACGGCGCCGTCGCCGTCCCGCACCTGCTGCCCGGCCGCGACCACCGGCGCCGCGAGCCGCGCCTCACCGGCCGCGACGCCCTGCTCGCCGAACTGCTGCCGCGGCTGACGGCGGACGACGAGACACGCCAGGACCCCTACCTGCTCTACGGGCACAGCCTGGGCGCCCTGGTCGCCTACACACTCGCCCGGGCCCTGCGCGAAGCGGGTCTGCCCGCCCCTGCCCTGCTCGTCGTCGGCGCCTGCCCGCCGCCGGACCGGGCCGTGGGGCTCTCCGACGCCTGCCGTGCCCCGGACGAGGAGGTGCTGCGGCTCCTCGGCGGCCTCGGGGGACTGCCTGGCGGCGCCGAGCCCGGCGGGATCTGGCACCGCGTCGTCCTGCCCGTGCTCCGCGACGACCTGCTGCTCGCCGACGCCCTGCGCGCCGCGGCCCGCCGGCCCTCGTCCGCGGGCACGCTCGACGTACCGGTGCTGGCCGTCGCGGGCCGCGACGACCCGCTGGCCCCGCCCGACGCGGTGGCCGGGTGGCGGCGCTGGACCACCGGACCGTTCGCGCGGCGCACGGTGCCGGGCGACCACTTCTTCGTACGCGAGCGTGAACTGCCGCGCCTGATCGGGCGCGCGGGCCGGGTGGTGCGGCGCCTCGCACCCGTCACCGCCGGCCGATGAGCGACCGACGGCCGGTGACGCGTGCGACCGGAACCGGCCCACGACCCGCACAGGAGCCGACTGACATGAAGGGCAACCGATGAGACGAGTCGTCATCACCGGCATCGGGGTGGTCGCGCCGGGCGGCGTGGGCAGAGAGGCATTCTGGTCGCTGCTCTCCGAAGGGCGTACCGCCACCCGCCGCATCACCCTGTTCGACGCCGCCACGTTCCGCTCGCAGATCGCCGCCGAGGCCGACTTCGACCCGGCCGCGCACGGCTTCGCCCCCGCCGAGGCCCGCCGCCTGGACCGGGTCGCCCAGTTCGCCCTGGTCGCCGCCCGCGAGGCCGTCGCCGACAGCGGGCTCGCGGGCGGCGCCGACGGGGAGCGCACCGGCGTCACCCTGGGCACCGCGGTCGGCTGCAGCACCGGCCTGGACGAGGTGTACGGGCACGTCAGCGAGGCCGGCAGCCGCTGGCTCATCGACCACACCCGGGCCGAGGCCCGGCTCGGCGACTACCTCGTGCCGAGTTCGGTGGCGGCCGAAGTGGCGCGCGACAGCGGCGCCTTGGGGCCGGTCTCCGTCGTCTCCACCGGCTGCACCTCCGGGCTCGACGCGCTCGGCCACGCCGTCGAACTGATCCGCGAGGGCAGCGCCGACGTGATGGTGGCGGGCGCCGCCGAGGCACCCATCACCCCCATCACGCTCGCCTCGTTCGACGCGATCCGCGCCACCTCCGTGCACAACGACGACCCCGGGACCGCCTCCCGGCCCTTCGACCGGACCCGCAACGGGTTCGTGCTCGGCGAGGGCAGCGCGGTGCTCGTCCTGGAGGAGTACGAGCGGGCGCTGCGCCGCGGGGCCCGCGTCTACGCGGAGATCGCCGGGTTCGCCACCCGCTCCAACGCGTACCACATGACCGGACTGCGCCTGGACGGCGACGAGATGGCCGAGGCCATCCGGATCGCCCTCGACGAGGCCCGCCTGGACGCCACCGCCGTCGACTACGTCAACGCCCACGGCTCGGGCACCCGGCAGAACGACCAGCACGAGACGGCCGCGTTCAAGACGAGCCTGGGGCAGCACGCGCACCGGGTACCGGTCAGCTCCATCAAGTCGATGATCGGCCACTCGCTCGGCGCGATCGGCGCCCTGGAGATCGCCGCCAGCGCCCTGGCCATCACCCACGACACGGTGCCGCCCACCGCCAACCTGCACGACCCCGACCCGGCCTGCGACCTCGACTACACGCCGCTGACCGCGCGCGAGCAGCGTACCGACACCGTGCTCAGCGTCGGCTCCGGCTTCGGCGGGTTCCAGAGCGCGATGGTGCTCACCACCCGGCGCCTGGGGGTGGCCGCGTGACCGCCACCGCCACCGAACACACCGGCCTGATGGAGTGGCGCGGCGTGCGCGCGGCCGTCACCGGACTCGGCGTCGTCGCCCCCGGCGGCATCGGCGTACGGGCCTGGTGGGAGGCGGCGCTGCGCGGCGAGAACGCCATCGCCCCCCTCACCCGCTTCGACGCCCGCGGCTACCCGGCCACCCTCGCCGGCGAGGTCACCGGCTTCGCCGACGAGGAGCACGTACCGGCGCGACTGCTGCCGCAGACGGACCGGGTGACACGGCTCTCGCTCGCCGCGGCCGCCGAGGCGCTGGCCGACGCGGACCTCGACCCGCGCAACCTGCCCGACTACGCCATGGGCGTCGTCACCGCCAACGCCATGGGCGGCTTCGAGTTCGGCCAGCGCGAACTGCAGGCGCTGTGGAGCAAGGGCCGCCGGCACGTGGGCGCCTACCAGTCCTTCGCCTGGTTCTACGCGGCCAACTCCGGCCAGATCTCCATCCGGCACGGACTGCGGGGGCCCAGCGGCGTCGTCGTCAGCGAACAGGCGGGCGGCCTGGACGCCGTGGCCCAGGCCCGCCGCCGGCTCCGCGGCGGCCTGCGGGCCGTGCTCACCGGCGGCTTCGACGCCGCCCTGTGCCCCTGGGGCTGGACCGCGCAACTGGCCGCGGGCGGCATGAGCACCCGCGACGACGCCCGCCGCGCCTACCTGCCCTTCGACGCCGACGCCTCGGGCCACGTGGCCGGTGAGGGCGGGGCCCTGCTCGTCCTGGAGGACGCCGACGCGGCCCGCGCCCGCGGCGCCGCCGTGCTCGGCACCGTGGCGGGCTGCGCCTCGACCTTCGACCCGGCGCCCGGCACCGGCGCCCCCCGGCTGCTCGCCGCGGCCCGGCTCGCCCTGGAGGACGCCCGGATCGCACCCGCGGACGTGGACGTGGTCTTCGCCGACGCGGCGGGCGAGCGGAACGCCGACCGGGCCGAGGCCGCGGCCCTCGCCGAGCTGTTCGGCCCCCGCGCGGTCGCCGTCACCGCCCCCAAGTCGCTGACCGGACGGCTGGGTTCGGGCGGCTCCGCCCTCGACCTCGCGGCCGCCCTGTGCGCGCTGCGCGACCAGGTGATCCCGCCGACGACGGGCGCCGTACGGGTCGCCGACGACTGTCCCGTGGACCTGGTGACCGGCGCCGCGCGCCCGGCCCGGCTGCGGCACGCCCTGGTCCTGGCCAGGGGGCGCGGCGGATTCAACGCGGCGACCGTCCTGCGCGGCCCCCACTGACGCAGAGCCCCGAAGACACCGAGAACATCAGACACCCGAGGAATGAGGACCACATGGAACGGCTGGAGCCGAGCGAACTCGCCCGCCTGCTGCGCGACGCCGCCGGCGGGGACGAGGGCACCGCCCTGGACGACGACAACCTGGACACCTCCTTCCTGGACCTGGGCTATGACTCCCTGGCGCTGCTCCAGGTCACCGGTGTCGTCGAGCGCGACCACGACGTGCTGCTCGACGAGGACGCGCTGGCCGACGCCCAGACGCCGCGCCAGTACCTCGATCTCGTCAACGCGGCGCTGGCCGCGCGGACAGCGGCTTGAGCGCGGCCACCGCGGGCCGGTTCAGCGAGGTCGCCGACGGCGTGCACGCCTATGTGCAGCCCGACGGCGGCTGGTGCCTGAACAACGCCGGGCTCCTCGTCGCGGACGACGCCTGTCTGCTGATCGACACCGTGGCCACCGAGGCACGCGCCCGCCGGCTCAGGGAGCAGGTGCTGCGGCTGGCGGGCCGGGCGCCGCGGTTCGTCGTCAACACCCACTTCCACGGCGACCACACCTTCGGCAACTTCGTCTTCCCCGAGGCCACGGTCGTCGGCCACGAACGGGCCCGGCAGGACGCCGCGGCGGCGGGAACGCATCTGACGGGCCTGTGGCCCGACGTGTGCTGGGGCGAGCTGGAGATCGTCGTGCCCGCTCTCACCTACCGGGACCGGATGGAGCTGCACCTGGGCGACCACCGGGCCCGGCTGCTGCACGTCGGCCCCGCCCACACCACCGGCGACACCGTCGTCTGGCTGCCCGGGCCCCGCGTGCTGTTCACCGGCGACGTGGTGATGGCCGGCGTCACGCCGTTCTGCCCGATGGGCTCCGTGTCGGGGTCGCTGCACGCCCTCGCGCAGCTGCGCGCCCTGGACGCCGTCACCGTCGTGCCGGGCCACGGCCCGGTCGGCGGCCCCGAGCTGTTCGACACCGACGAGGGGTACCTGCGCCGCCTGCAGCGGCTCGCGGCCGACGGCATCGCGGCGGGGCTCACCCCGCTGGAGACCGCCCGCGAGGCCGGCCCCGGCCCGTACGCGGAGCTGCTCGACGCCGAGCGCCTCGTGCCCAACCTGCACCGCGCCTACGCCGAAGCGCTCGGCGCCGCCCCGGGGGACCCGCTCGACATCCCCGCGCTCT
The DNA here is from genome assembly GCF_040611655.1 of Streptomyces sp. NPDC006552. NCBI lineage: Bacteria > Bacillati > Actinomycetota > Actinomycetes > Kitasatosporales > Streptomycetaceae > Streptomyces > Streptomyces sp. NPDC006552. The sequence continues at coordinate 52,810 of NZ_JBEXOS010000043.1, read as the reverse complement.
TCCGCGAGATGGCCGAGCACCACGGCGGCCTGCCGGCCTGCCGGGCCTGAGCGCCGCCCCGCACCCGGCGCGCTCAGGCCGCCACCGCGGCGGCCGGGGCGAGGTCGTCGCGGGTGACCAGGCGGGAGCCGGTGCGCCACTTGCCGCGGGAGCGGACCAGCACGTCCTCCATCACGCACACCCGCGACACCCGTGACTCACCGCCGCGCGGCGTCGCGTACACCAGCGCGTAGGCGCGGGTCCGCAGCGTCCCGTCGGCCTGTGGCCGGACGTCGAGCATCCCGATCCAGTGCCGCAGCTGCTCCCCGCCGCGCTCCTGCTGCTCCCTGTTGCGGCGCACGTTCGCCGCGAGCGCGGCGCGTCCGCGCACCGGCTCGTCGAGGGTGGGCACGACGAAGACCGCGTCCTCCGTGAACGTGCCCGCCCAGCGCTCGGCGTCGTGGGCGTCGAAGAGCTGCATCTGGTGGGCGTAGAACTGCTGGATCGTCGCGTACAGCGCCCCGGACTCCTGCTCCGTGCGGGCGGCTCCGGCCGGTGTGAGCATCTCGATGGCCATGGTCGTCCCACGCTCCCGTCCCGGGCCCGCTCTCGGCACAGGCCCCTTGACTCGACTGCCGACACTGTCTGTGGCGCCGATCGAGCGCTCTTCGAAGATTCCTCAAGCGCTCCGGCCGACGGTGGTTACGTCCCGCGGTGACCAGCCGCCCCGCCGGAGCCGGAGGAGAACGAGCGGTGCCGAACTTCGCCCATCCCGAGTGTTCCATCGACGGACTGCTGCGCCGGGCCGCCCGCCGCGACCCGGACGGCGTCGCGATCCGTACCGCGAACCGGTCGGTCGGCTTCGCCGGACTCGACGCGTGGGCCGACCGGATCGCCGCCTTCCTCGGCCAGGCCTCCGCCGGTGCGGCAGGCGTCCGCGTCGGGGTCGCGAGCGTCCTCGACCCGGTCTTCGCCGCCGCCTACTACGGCACCGCCCGCAGCGGCGCCACCATCGTCCTGGTCAACCCGCTGATGGGCGAGGACGGCCTGCGCCACGGACTCGCCGCGGCGCAGGTGGAGATCGCCCTCGTGCCGGCGGCCACCGCCGCGGTGCTCGCCAAGATCCGCGCCGACCTGCCCGCGCTGCGCACGGTCGTCGTCCTGGACGCGGCCGACGGGGTGGTCCCCAGTGGAACGGTGCCGCTGCACCAGGCCCTCGCCGGCGTGCCCGCGCGGCCCGCGGCCGGCGACGGCCCGGCCGACCCGGGCGCGGTCGCCTGCGTGCAGTTCACGACCGGGACCACCGGCCGCCCCAAGGGCGTGCTCCTGACCCACCGCAACGTGGTCGCCAACGCCAAGCAGACCGCCCTCGCCCACCACCTGGACGCCGGCTCCGTCACCCTGAACCACCTGCCGCTCTACCACGTCATGCACCTCAACTCCGGTGTCTACGCAGGTGCCTGCCAGGTGCTGTGCCAGGACCCCGATCCCGTCGCCTCCCTGGCCGCCGCCGCCGAGGCCGCAGCCACCCACTACTACGGGCTGCCCGCCCGCCTGCACGCCCTGGCCACCGACGAACGACTGGCCACCGCGGCGCGCCCCGGGCCGCGGCTGACCGCCGTGCTCTCGGGCGGCTCCGCGCTCGCCGCACCGGCCGCGCGCACCCTGCGCGAACGGCTCGGCGTCCCCGTCATCCAGGGCTACGGCATGGCCGAACTCGCCCCGCTCACCCACTGCCAGCACCCCGGCCGCTACCGCCCCGGCATGGTCGGCGGCGTGGTGCCCGGCACCGAGTGCCGGCTCGTCGACCTGACCACGCGCCGCCCCGTCGGGGTCTGGTCGACCGGCGAGGTCCAGGTCAGAGGCCCGCAGGTGATGGCCGGCTACCTCGAAGGCGGCCACGAGACGCGGATCGACGCCGACGGCTGGTTCTCCACCGGTGACGTCGGCTACCTCGATGACGACGACGACCTGCGCCTGGTCGACCGGCTCTCCGACGTCTTCAAGCACGACAACGAGATCGTCGCGCCCAGCCGCGTCGAGGAGGTCCTGCGCGAGGACCCGCGCGTCGCCGACTGCATCGTGGCCGACTGGCCCGACGCCACACACGGCGCGCTGGTCTGGGCGGGCATCGTGCCGGCCCCCGGCACCACCGACTCGCTCGACTCCATCACCGCGCGGGCCAACGAACACCTCGCCTCCTTCGAACGCATCCGGCTCGCCGAGGCCATCGACGCCGTGCCGCGCACCCCCACCGGCAAACCCGAACGCCGCTCGGTGCGGACGCGGCTCAGCCGGCGGGCCGCCGCGTGACCCGCCCGGCCACCGCCCCCGCGCCCCGCCCCCGACCCCGGAGCTGACCATGGTGAACCCCGCAGACCTGCCGGCCGCGCCCACGCCCCCGGCCCAGGTGCTGGTCGTCGGCGCCGGCCCCGTCGGCCTGACCGCCGCGCACGAACTCGCCCGGCGCGGCGTACGGGTGCGGCTGATCGACGCCGCCCCGGGACCGGCCCGCACCAGCCGCGCCGTCGCCACCCACCCGCGCACGCTGGAGACGTACGACCAGATGGGCATCGTCGACGACGTGCTGCCCCGGGGCCGGCGCAACCGGGCGTTCACCATGTACGCCGGCGGCCGGCGCCGGGTCCGGCTGCGCGCCGACTACGCGACGATGCCCACCCGCTACCCGTACACGCTGATCATCGAGCAGACCGAGACCGAGGCCGCGCTGCGCACCGCGGTGGCCCGGCTCGGGGTGCGGGTCGAATGGGGCGTGCGCCTCACGGACTTCGCCCAGCACACGGACGCGGTGCGGGCGCGGCTGACCCACGCCGACGGCCGCGCGGAGCACTGCGAACCGTCCTGGCTGGTGGGGTGCGACGGCGGCCACAGCACCGTACGCAAGGGCCTCGGTCTCGAACTCCTCGGAGAGAGCAGCGAGACGTGGATGCTCGCGGACGTCCCCATCGACACCGAGGTGGAGCCCGACAGCATCTACTGGACGCACACCGGCGGCCAGGCCCTGATGATGGTGCCCTTCGCGCAGGACGGCCGCTGGCGGATCCTGGACACGGTGCCCAGCACGGGCGAGGCCGGGCCCGGCCGCACCGAGGAGCTGCTCGCGGCCAAGCTCAGCGCGGGCCTCGGCCACCGGGTACAGGTCGGCGAGGCGTCCTGGACCTCGGTCTTCACCTTCCAGCAGCGGATGGTCCGGCGGATGCAGGACGGCCGCGTCCTGGTGGCCGGCGACGCCGCGCACGTGCACAGCCCCGCCTCGGGACAGGGCATGAACACCGGCATCCAGGAGGCGTACAACCTCGCCTGGAAGCTGGCCATGGTCGAACAGGGCCAGGCGGGCCGGGAGCTGCTGGAGACCTACAGCGAGGAGCGCGTCCCCGTCGGCGCCGCCCTGCTCGGCTCCACCCGCACCGCCACCACGCTGGTCCAGCTGCGCAACGCGCTCGCCGGGGTGGTCCTGCCCGTCGCCCTGCGCGTCGTGAACGCGGTGCGGCCGCTGCGCCGGGCCGTGCAGCGCAAGGTGCTGGGCGGCATGTCCGGTCTGCGGATCGGCTACGCCACCTCGTCGCTGACCACCGCGCAGACCGACCGCCTCACCACCCTGGCCGACGCCGGGTCCGTCCTGATGAGCGCGCGGGAGCCGGCCCCGCCCGGAGCCCCCGGCCCCGGCGCCCGTGCCGCCGCCGTCCGCACCCCGGACGGGCCCGCGCCCGCCTTCACGTCCTTCCGCGCCGAACTGCGCGACCCGCGCTGGTCGCTGCTGCTCGCCGCGGGCGGCCACGGGCCGGGCGACGTTCCCGCCGGGGTGGCCGTCACGGCCGCCGCCCAGTACGGCGAATGGCTGTCGGTGCGCACCCTCGGCGGCGCCGGGTCCGAGGGCCCCGCCCCGCTCGCCGACCCGGGCCGCCGGCTGCGCGCCGCGCTCGGCCTGCGGCCCGGCGCCTGGCTCCTCGTCCGCCCCGACGGCTACGTCGCCGCCCGCGGCGCCCTGCTGACCCGCCCGGCCCTGCGCCGCGCCCTGGCCCCGCTGGTGCCCGCCGTCCCCCTCGCCGACCAGGCACGGCGCGAGCCGGGCCCCGCCCTGCGCACCGCCACCCACGATCTCGAGGAGCACTGACATGCCCGACAGCCACCCCGTCGCCCTGGTGACCGGCGCCACGAGCGGCATCGGTCTGGAGTCGGCGCGACACCTGGCCCGCGCCGGACACCGGGTCTTCCTCTGCGCCCGCACCGCGCAGGACGTCGAGCGGACCGTGGCGGAGCTGCGCGCGCAGGGCCTCGACGTCGCCGGGCAGGCCGCGGACGTCCGCTCCCGGGAGTCGGTGGCCGCGCTCGTGGCCGCGGCCGTGGAGACGTACGGGCCCCTCAACGTGCTCGTCAACAACGCCGGACGCAGCGGCGGCGGCGTTACCGCCGACCTCACCGACGAGCTCTGGTACGACGTCATCGACACCAACCTCAACAGCGTGTTCCTGATGACCCGCGAGGTGCTGAAGAACGGCGGCCTGAGCGACGCGGCGTACGGGCGGATCATCAACATCGCCTCCACCGCCGGCAAGCAGGGCGTCCTGCTCGGCGCCCCCTACAGCGCCTCGAAGCACGGCGTCGTCGGCTTCACCAAGGCGCTCGGCCGCGAGCTGGCGCCCCAGGGCATCACCGTCAACGCGGTCTGCCCCGGTTACGTGGAGACGCCGATGGCCCAGCGGGTGCGGCAGGGGTACGCCGCCGCCTGGGACAGCACCGAGGAGGACGTCCTCACCCAGTTCGAGGCGAAGATCCCGCTCGGCCGCTACTCCACGCCCCAGGAGGTGGCCGCCCTGGTCGGCTACCTGGCCTCCGGGCCGGCCGCCTCGATCACCGCGCAGGCGCTCAACGTCTGCGGCGGCCTGGGCAACTACTGACCTTCGTCAACGAATCGAGGACAACGTGAACGTGGTGTCGAGTGGGCGGGTGCACCGCACGGTGCACTCCGTCGAGGTGGCGGCGGGGGCCGGAGTCGTCTACGGACTGGTCTCGGACGCGGTGCGGTGGCCGCTGTTCTTCCCGCCGAACGTGCATGTGGAGCAGTTGGAGTTCGACGGCAGGGACGAGCGGCTGCGGATGTGGGCGCTGGCCAACGGCGAGGTCCGCTCGTGGATCTCGCAGCGCGTGCAGGACCCCGCGGCGCGGCGCATCGAGTTCCACCAGACCCGCCCGCAGGCGCCGGTCGAGACCATGCACGGGACCTGGATCGTCGAGGAGCGGCCCGGCGGCGCCAGCCTGCTGACGCTGCTGCACGACTTCACCGTGGCCGGTGACCGCCCCGGCGACGCGGCGTGGGTGGAGCGCGCCTGCGACACCAACTCCCGCGCCGAGCTGGACAACATCAAGCGGCTCGCCGAACGCTGGACGCGCCTGGACGAACTCGTCCTCTCCTTCGAGGACTCCGTACGGGTCAAGGGCCCGGCCGAGCTGGTCTACGACTTCCTGTACCGCGTGGGCGACTGGCCCGACCTGATCCCGCACGTCTCCCGCCTGGACCTCACCGAGGACAGCCCCGGGGTCCAGCGCATGTCCATGGACACGCGGACGGCGGACGGCAACGCGCACACCACCGAGTCGGTGCGGATCTGCTTCCCGCACGCCGGCCGCATCGTCTACAAGCAGACGGCCACACCCGCCCTGATGGAGGCGCACACCGGCGAGTGGTCGGTGGTGCCCGACGAGACGGGGGTGACCGTCGTCTCGCAGCACAGCGTGCTGCTGCGCGAGGAGGGGGTGGAGCGCGTCCTCGGCGAGGGCGCGGATCTCGCCACGGCCCGCCGGTACGTGCGCCAGGCGCTCGGCCGCAACTCCACCGCGACCCTGGAACTGGCCAAGAAGCACGCGGAGTCGGCGATCCGGGTGCTGTGAGCCCGGTGTTCGCGGTGCGGCCCGTCTCCTCTTCGACTCTTCGACGACCTTCAAGGATGCGCAGATGAGCATGGATCAGGTGAACGGCGAACCGGTCGCGATCGTCGGCATCGGCTGCCGGCTGCCGGGCGGCATCGAGACCCCCGCGGCGCTGTGGCGGGGCCTGCTCGACGGCATCGACGCGGTGCGCGAGACGCCGTGCGGCCGCCGGGCGGCCGCCCGCCGCGGCGGCTTCCTCGACGACATCGCCGGCTTCGACGCGTCCCTGTTCCGTGTCCCGCCCGCCGAGGCCCGGCACATGGACCCCCGCCGGCGCATCGCCCTGGAGACCTCCTGGGCCGCCCTGGAGGACGCCCGGATCGTCCCCGACGAACTCGCCCGCGGCCGGACCGGCGTCTTCGTCGGCACCACGGCGCGGCGCTCCGACCCCTCGCTCGTCCCCGCCAGCATCGCCCGGACCCTCGGCCTCGACGCACCCGTCGCCGCCGTCTCCGCGCTCTGCGACTCCTCGCTGAGCGCCGCGCACCTCGCCGTACGCGCCCTGCGCGACAACTCGGTCGACCTGGCCCTTGCGGGCGGCGTCCAGGTGCTCCACGGGCGGCACGGCGCGGTACACGACGTGGCCGGACCCGTCCGCGGCGAAGGCTGCGGAGTCCTCGTCCTGCGCCGCCTGTCCGACGCGCTCGCCGCCGGCGACCGTATCTACGCCCTGATCCGCGGCAGCGCCCGCGCCGCCGCCGGGCCGCAGCCGCAGGCGGACGCGGCGCGCGCCGCCTGGCAGGACGCCGGCGTCGCCACCCGGCACGTCTCCTACGCCGAGGTCCACGGCGCCGGCGCGGCGGCCCTCGCCGCTCTCTTCGGCGGCGCCGACGCGCTGCGCATAGGGGCCGCCCCGGCCAACTTCGGCCACCTCGAACCCGCCGCGGGCGTGGTCGCCCTGATGCGGACCGCGCTCGCCCTGCACCACGGCGAACTCCCCGCCGGCCTCGGCCGCACCACCCCCGGCCCGCTCCTCGACGTCGTCGCCGCACCCGAGCCGTGGCCGGGCGAGGCCCGCCGTTACGCGGGGGTCGGCGGCCCCGGCTCCGACGGGACCGAGATCCACCTGGCCCTGGAGGAGGCGCCGCACCGGCACCGGATCTTCGTGCCGCTCGCCGCCGAGAGCGCCACCGCCCTGCGCGCGGCCGCCGACGAACTCACCGACCGGGTCCGCACCGGCCGCGCCTGGTACGCCCCCGAACTCCTCGGCCGCGCCACGGGCGGCCACCGCGCCGTCGCCGCCGTCACCCACCCCGGCGACCTGGCCGGTGCGCTGCGCGCCGGCGTCGCGGCGCACGCCCAGGGCCCCGTCCGGCGGCCGGACGCGCTCGCCTTCTGCTTCTCCGGCCCCGGCCCGCGGTGGCGCGGCATGGGACGCGAACTCTTCGGCGAACCCGCCTTCCGGGCCGCCCTCGACGCGTGCGACCGGGCGCTGCGGCCGTTCACCGGCCGGTCGGTCACCGCGGACCTCCTCGCGGACCGGACCCACCCGGGCCCGGCCCGCCCCGACGCCGACGGGCCGGTCCGGTTCGCCCTCCAGACGGCCCTCGCCCGCACCCTGGGCGCCTGGGGCGTCGAGCCCACCGCCGTCTTCGGGGAGGGGGCCGGCGAGGTGGCCGCCGCGGTCTTCGCGGGCGCGCTGCCGCTCACCGAGGGCGCCCGCCTGACCGCCGCCTGGTCCCGCACGGCCACCGGAGCGGACGCTGAACAGCCCGCACGTATAAGGGAGCTGACGGAACGGCTGGGTGTGCTGGAGACCCGCTCCGCCACCGTGCCGTTCTGGTCGGCCACCGCCGGCGGGTACGCCGACGGCGCGGAGCTCGACGCCGCGTACTGGGCCCGCGCCCTGTGCGCCCGCCCGCCCCTGGCCGAGGCAGCCCGCGCCCTCGCCGGCGGCCGCGGCCTGCGCGTCGTGGAGATCGCGCCGCACCCCGTGGCGGGTCCCGCGCTACAGAGCGCCCTCGACGCCCTCGGCGGCGAGCAGCCGCGCGTACTGGCCGCGGGCCACCGTGAGCGGCCCGCCCGCCAGGCCCTGGAGGACGTGGCCGCCGCGCTGTGGTGCGACGGAGCCGACGTGGACTGGGGCGCCGTCACCGGACGCCGCCCGCGCCGCGCCGCACCGGTCCCCGTCGCGCTCACCGTCTCGGGACGCACCCCGCGGGCCCGCGCCGAGAACGCGCTCCGGCTCGCCGCGCACCTCGACGCCACCCCCGACGCCGCTCTCCTCGACGTCGCGTACACGGCCGCCCGGCACCGCCCCCATCTGGAACACCGGGCGAGCGTCGTGGCCGACTCGGCCGCGCAGGCCGCCCGGGCCCTGCGGGCGCTCGCCGCGGGCCTCGCCCACCCCGGCCTCGTCACGGGCACGGCGGCCGCGGGGCCGCGGCTCGCGATGCTCTTCGGCGGACCCGGCCCGCACCGCGCCGGCCCGGCACGGGAGCTGTACGCGGCGTTCCCCGCGTTCCGGCGGGCACTGGACGAGGTGTGCGCCGCGCTCGACCCGCAGCTGCCGCTGCCGCTGGTCGCGGTGGTGTTCGCCGCGCAGGACGGACCGGACGCGGCGCTGCTCGGCGAGCCGGAGTTCGCCCAGCCCGCGCTGTTCGCGCTCGAGGTGGCGCTGTTCCGGATGTGGGCGTCCTGGGGCGTGGTGCCGGCCGCGGTCGCCGGACACGGCGTGGGCGAGGTGACGGCGGCCCATGTGTCCGGGGCGCTCGGTCTCGCGGACGCGGCGCGGCTGGCCGCGGCGCGCGGCCGGGCGGCGCGCCGCGGCGACGAGGGCGCCGCCGGGGCGCAGGAGTTCGCCCGGGCCGCGGCGGAGTGCGCCTTCAGCGAACCGGAGCTGACCTGGGTGTCCACGGTGACCGGCACCGCCGTCCCGGCCGGCCCGGCGCCGGACCCGGCACACTGGGCGCGGCAACTGGCCGGCCCGGCGCGGTTCGCGGACGCCGTACGCACCCTGGAGCGCGCCGGGGTGGGCCGGTACCTGGAGTGCGGCCCGCCCGGTCCGCTCTCCGCGCTGGCGGCCTCCCGCCTGCACCGACCGGCGGTCTTCGTGACCGCGCAGGGCTCGCTGCCCCGGCCGGCCGGGGCAGCACGAGCGCTGGTCCAGGCATTAAGTGCGTTGCACGTGGCCGGAGAGGACATAACCTGGGACCGGGTCTTCGCGACCGGCGTCCCGGTCGATCTGCCGACCTACGCCTTCCAGCGCGAGCACCCTGGGACGGTACGACTTCCCGGCACGAGCGGGCCTCAAGTGAGGATCAAGATCCGCTCGTGAGGGTGGTGGTGCGATCCCCCACAGGACTGTCCCCCAGGGCGAGGAGGCCCATATGACTGAGACTCCGAAGAACGACGAGCCCGAGGACGAGATGCGCGCCAAGTTCAAGGAGGCACTGGAGCGCAAGTCCCGGTCCTCCCAGGCGCAGCAGGCGCACGAGGAGGGGCGGGGCAAGGTCAAGAACATGAGCAGTCCCGCGGGCCGGAAGCGGGACTTCCGCCGCAAGACGGGCTGAGCGCCCCTTCTCCACCAGACCGGCGAAGACCGCGGTACCCCGACGACGGGGTGCCGCGGTCTTTTCCGTGCCCGCGCGCCCGACGGCCCCGACGGCCCCGACGGCCCCGACGGCCCCGACGGCCCCGACGTCAAAGAGTGGCGGTCCTTTCCCGTCCGCGTGCCCGGCGACGGACCGTGGCCCCGGGACCCGGAGGACCGCTCAAGAAGGGACGGAGGAACGCTTTTGCCGCGCCACGGCCCGGCCGCACGGCGGACGGAGCATGTGTCGAGACCACCTCCACCCGGGCTCGAGGAGGGACGGCCAGGGTCGGTGGACGGGTGCGCACGCCGCGCCCCGTGCCGCGACGAGGGAGCTGACCACCGCCGCCATGACCATCACCGCCGAGACCATGCACCCCCCGGGCGCGCCGTCGGGACGGACGGAGGCGGACGCCCTGGACCGGGCCGCGCGGCTCGAAACCCTGCTGGGCGACCCGTACGACCCGGCGAACCCGCACGGTCTGCGGGCCCTGTACGCCGCCGACGACCGGCGCGAGCCGCCCGCCGCGACCGAGCACCTGCTCGCCCGCGCGGGGCTCGGCGCCGAGTTCGTGCCCGCCGCCCACGGCGGCCTGCTCACCCGGGCCGACCTGCTGGCGCGCGCCCTGCGCCCCGTCTTCCGGCGCGACGTCGCCCTCGGCTTCGGCTACGGGATCACCTCCCTGTTCGCCGCCGGCGCCGTCTGGACCGCGGGCAGCGACCGGCAGCGTGCGGACGTCGCCGGTCTGCTGCTGCGCGGCGGGCGGGCCACGATCCTGCACCACGAACTCGCCCACGCCAACGCGATCCTCCGCCACGAGTTCACCGCCCGCCCCACCCAGGGCGGCCACCGGCTCGACGGCCGCAAGGACGTGATCATCAACGCCGCGCGCGCCGACCTCCAGGTCGTCTACGCCCGCACCGACGCCGCCCGCGGGCCCCGCAGCCACTCCGTCTTCCTCCTCGACCCCGCCCAGGCCGGGCCCGGCCAGGTGGCACACCTGCCGCGCGTGCCCCTGCCCGGGATGCGCGGGGCCCTCTTCTCCGGCCTGGAGTTCACCGACCGCCCGGTCCCCGCCGGGGCCCTGGTCGGCGCCCCGGGGGACGGAGTGGGCACCGCCCTGCGCGTGTTCCAGGTCAACCGGAGCGTGATCTGCGGTGTCGTCACCGCCGCCGCCGGCACGGTGCTGCACTCCGCGGTCCGCGCCGCGTCCGAGGGCCGCACCGGGCCCCCCGCCAAGCGCTGGCACAAGCCGCTCGCGGGCGTCTTCGCCGACCTGCTGGCCTGCGACGCCATGGCCACGACCGTGCTGCGGGCGCTGTCCCTGCTGCCCGCCCGGGCCCATCTGCCCGCCGCCGCCGTCAAGTACGTGGTCCCCGACCTGGTCCGCGAGGACCTCGAAGAGCTGGCCACCGTCCTCGGCGCGCGCGGCTACGACCACGCCGACCCCGCCTACGGCGCCCTCGACAAACTCGTCCGCGACCTGCCCGTGGCCGGACTCGGCCACGCCGGCAGCGCCTCCTGCCAGGCCGTGCTCGTGCCCCAGCTGCGCGGCCTCGCCGCACGGTCCTGGTTCGCCGAGGACGAGCCGCCGCCCGAGCTGTTCCGCGCCGGCGGCGAACTGCCCGACCTCGACTACGGGCTGCTCGGCATCGCAGGCGGCGGCGACTTCATGGCCGCCTCGCTCATCGGCAGCGCCGCCCGCCTCGCCCCCGCGCACGGCACCGGCTCCGCCCTCGCCGCCCTGGCCGGACTCGCCGAGGCGTTCGTCACCGAACTGCGCGCCCTGCGCGAACAGTGCCGGCGGCTGCCCGCGTCCGGGCCGGGCCTCACCGACCCCGCGGTCGCCGTGCTCAGCGACCGCTACTGCGGTGTCGTCGGCGCCGCCGCCGTCCTCGGCAGCTGGGAGAGCCAGGACGGCGCCGACCCCTTCCTCGCCGACCCGGCCTGGGCCGTCCTCGCCCTGACCCGGCTCGCCGGGCGGCACGGCGTCCCCGCCCCCGACCTGCCCGACGGCGTCCAGGAGCAGGTGCTCGGCGAACTCCTGCGCCGCCACCGGGAGGGCCACGGCTACCACCTCGACGCGGCCCCCCGCACGCCATGACAGCCCCCGGCACCGCTCCAGGGAAGGAAGGCACCTTGACGACCGTCACCCCCTCCGGTGTGCAACGCATCAGCGCGCCCCTCCACGTCAGCGGACCGGGCGCCGCCTGGCACCGGGTGAGCGAGGCCATGGACCGCAACGGCAACGCCGTCATCCACACCACCTGGGGCGAATGGCTGGCCGCCGCCGTCACCGAACCCGCGCTGCGCCCGCTGCTCGGCCGGGACTGGCCGCGCTACCGGCGCACCGCCGACCCCACCGTGCGCTACCGCTTCGTCGCGTCCCGCCTCGCCACCAAGTACGCGGCGGCCGCCGCCCTGCACACCGACCCGGTGGAGCTCGACCTCGCGTACAAGACCGGCGGACGCCCGTACCTGCGCGGCCTCGACCAGATCGACGTCAGCCTCACCCACACCGACGACCTGATCGCGGTCGGGGTCAGCCGGGACGGCCGGATCGGCGTGGACGCCGAACCGGCCGCCCGCTCCATGTCGTTCGACCTGCTCAGCTCGCATGTGCTGACGCCCGCCGAACGCGCGGAGCTGGCGCCCCTCGGCGACGCCGAACGCTCGGCCGCCCTGCTGCGCGTCTGGACCCTGAAGGAGGCCTACACCAAAGCGCTGGGGCAGGGGCTGCGGCTCGGCTTCACCGAGTTCGGCTTCGGCGTGGACGGCGGCGACCTGCTCGCCCCGGACGGCGGGCCCGCGAGCCGCGGCGAATGGGCCTTCGCCACCCACCGCGTCCTCGGCCGCTACCTGCTCAGCGTGGCCCGCCACGACGCGGGCCTGGACAGCTCCCGCGACACGGCGGCCCGCACCCGGCTCGACGAGGGCTTCATGGGCGCCGTCAGCGAACTCCTGGAGTGACCCCGCCCGGCTCCTACGCCGTCAGATCCTCGGCCCCCACCACCGTGTCCGGCTCCGCCACCAGCACCAGCTGACTGACCGTGTACCGGTCGTACGTCTCCACCTCGACCCGGTACAGCCCCGGCGCCTCACTGGTGACCGTGGCGGTGGGCACGCCGTCCTGCATGCGGACCGGGAACCGGCGCTCCGCGCCCGTCCCGGTGTCGGTGACCGTGCAGGTCAGACCCTGTGCGGAGGCGGTGGCCGAGACGGTGGCCCGCCAGGGGACGCCCACCTCGGCCAGGTCCGGGACCGTGAGTCCGCAGCCCGGTTCGCCCAGGGGCGGGCCGGTCGGCAGGTCCTCCAGGAGGATGTCGGCGACCGCGTCGAGGGCGCTGTCGGCGCGGGCGAGGTCGCCGTGCTGGACGGGGACCGTGGAGACGTGCCCGGACAGGGCGGCGGCGTCGCGGTAGACCGTGCCGTCGCCGTGCGTCGCGAAGTACCGGACGCCCTCGTGGGGGTCGCGGATGAGCGTGCCGTCGCTGTTCTGGCGGGGGCCGTCCTCGTACGCGGTGACCTGACCGGACGCCAGGGACAGGCTCTGCCAGGTGGGCTGGCGGGTGCCGACGACCGTGCGGTGGTCGGGCAGCGCCACGCCCTGCTGGCCGGCGTGGAAGGCCAGGGAGTCGCGGGCCAGGGCGGGGTGGCCGCCGAGCGCGGTGATGTCACCGGCGTCGAGGCGGCGCACGTCGTCCCCGGCGCGCAGACAGCGGTACAGCGGCAGCAGGTCGTGCAGCCCCGGCATGGTCGCGCACAGCGCCCGGAGCTTGGCGTGGGGCAGCGGCACCGGGGCGCCGCGCCCGCTGTTGAGGATGACGGCGGCCTTCACGGACCCGTAGAAGGGCGTGCCGAGCGTGATGACCGTACGGGTGTCCGCCGCCAGGTCGTCCAGGTGCGTGCCGTCCAGAGCGCTGCGGGTGACCAGGCCGCCCATCGAGTGGGCGAGGAAGACCAGGCGGGCCGGACGCTGGTCGGCGCGGTGGCGCAGCGCGGCCAGATGCGCGGGATGGTCACGCCAGGCGGTGAGGTGGGCGCGGGCCCGCGCGGCGAGCAGCTTGCCGTTCGTGGCCACCGGCAGCCGCCAGTCGTAGGGGAAGGGCAGCACGGCGGCCGGGGAGGCGACGTGGTCCAGGACCATGTCGAGCAGATCCGTGTAGGGCTCCTGACCGCGCAGGTACGGGGTCCAGGTGCCGTGGCGCAGCAGCCGCGTGGCCTCGATCCGGCCGGTCTCGCCCGCGAGTTCGTCCTCGGTCAGGTGCAGTTGGGCCAGCCCCTCGCGCCGCGTCCACGCCCGCAGCAGCCAGCCGGCCCCGGAAAGACCCCACAGGACCTCGCCGGTGGCGGTGGAGCGCAGCTCGCTGCCCATGATGCCGGGAACGATGACGACCGCGTCCTGCGTCACATGGGGGGACAGCTCCCGCTCTCCGGGGCCGGACCGGGACGATAAGACCTGTCGCTGAGAACTCATGGACGGGAACAATAGGCAAGATGAGCGAGCAACGGGGGCCGGTCGTGGCTGTTGCCGCAGAACCGGACGCACCGCGGTGGCCGCGCGGGCCGCTGGCCGCGGGGCCGCGGGGGCTGCTGGTCGGCCTGGTCGTCCCCGACGGCGACCCGGGCTTCGACGAGGCGCTCGAACAGCAGCTGGCCGCGCTGGAGTTGTGGTGGCCGCGCGGCGGCGGCGAGTTCGGCTGGCGGCTGTCGGCCAACCCGGACGGCACTCCGCTGTCTACGCGGCACGAGGTCGAGACGTACCTGGAGCGCAGCGGCCTGCGCGCGACCGGGCCCACGACGCCGCTCGTACTCTTCGTCAGCGCGCACGGCCTGGCAGCCACCTCCACCCGCCACTACCTGCGGCTGCCGGACACCACCGACGAACGCCTGCTCGCCACCGCCGTCCCCACGGCCGCGCTCGCCTACGCGGCACTGGACTCCCGCGCCCGGGACGTGCTGGTCATCCTCAACATGTGCGAGTCCGCGGCCGTGCAGAGCGAACTCGTCGCCCTCCAGGACGACCTGGCACCCGCCCGCCGGCAGGAGGCCCGCCTGAACGTGCTGGCCACCACCGAGCGGGGCCGCCAGGTGCTCGGCCTGGAGCTGGCCCGGGTCCTCTCGCGCGCCCACCTGCTGGCCACCACCAGCGAGCAGATCGCCCACCCCCACCTGACGATGAGCGAGTTCACGCAGCTGCTCCACCGCGCCGCGAAGCTTCTGGAGGACGAGCGGCCCGTGCGCCGCGGCGCACGCCGCGCCCACGCCCGCGTCAACATCCCCCAGCCGCTCCTGACGCAGTGGCAGCACGAGCGCTCCCGCGCCCTGCCCAACCCCGGCTACGTGCCCGCGCCGCGCGTCGCCAAGGCCGAGGTCAGCGATGTCGCGGCGACCTTCGACGAGCTGGAGTACTGGCTGGAGAAGGCGAGCGGCCGCCTCGACAAGGCCGACGGCGGCTGGTACTTCTCCGGGCGCACCAACCTCAACCGGCTGCTCGTCGACTTCGTCCAGCGCCCCCGCGGCACCATGATCGTCACCGGAGGCGCGGGCACGGGCAAGTCCGCGCTGCTCGGCCGCATGGTGACCCTCAGCGACCCCCTGTTCCGCAGCGAGGAGCGCTACAAGACCGCCCTCGACGGCCCGCCCGGGACGATCCCGCCGCCCGGCGCCGTCACCGCCGCCGTCTCGGCCCGCAACCACACCGCCCTGACCGCCCTGCGCCAGCTCGGCCGCGCACTGGGCTGCGAGCCCGCCGAGGGGGACGAACTGGGGGACTGGCAGAGCGCGTTGGAGGAGTTCCTGACCCGGCCCGGACCGCCGGTCACCGTCGTCGTGGACAGCCTCGACGAGGCGTACGACCCGACGCACTTCATCACCACCGCCCTGGCCCCGTTCGTCACCGCCACCCGGCCCGCGGACCGGGCGCCCGGCGCCGTGCCCGCCCCCGCCCCGCGCGGGCCCGCCGCCCGGCGCCGCCGGGTGCGGCTGCTCCTCGGCCTGCGCAGCGCCCGCCCCACCGCGCACGACGGCGCGGCCCGGCCCGGCGCGGACGACCTGCTCGCCGAGGTCGCCGACCGGTTCCCGGGCGCCATTATCGTGCGCTGCGACGCCGACCCCGGCCAGGACATCCACGCCTACGTCCGCGTCCTGCTGCGCGACCAGGAGCGGTGGGGCCCCGCCGCCGTCGCCCGGGCCGCGGACGTCGTCGGCGTCCGCGCCGCCGGCTCCTTCCTGCACGCCCGCCTCGCCGTGGAGCAGCTGCGGGCGGCGGGCCCGGCCCTGCTCGCCGACCGGGGCTGGCTGGACCGGGTCGGCGAGGGCATCACCGGACTGCTGCGCACCGACATCGAACTCGCGGTCGCCGCGGGCAGCGGCCTCACCGCCACGGAGGCCGTCGGGCTGCTGCGGGCCAGCGCGTTCGCGCTGGGGCGCGGGGTCGCGTGGGGGGACGTGTGGCCCGCGCTGGCCCACGCCGTGCTCCAAGCGCCCCTGCGCGACCCCGACGAGAAGATCCGTCAGCTGCTGAAGAGCCGCCTGGCCGGGTATCTGACCACCGACCACGAGGACGACCGCGTGGTCTACCGCCCGGCCCACGAACAACTGGCCCAGATCCTCCGCCACTGGCCGACCCCGCGAAAGGGCACCCCATGACGCCCCTCCCCGCACCCGGCCCCGACGGACATTCCGTGACGGGCCACCTCGACAAGGACACTGCGGCTCTCCCCGCCCAGCGGCGCCCCGCGCCTGGCGGGCACCCTATGACTGGCCACCTCCGCGAGGGGGCCGTGGCTTTCCCCGACCGGCAGCGCCCCGCGCTCCCCGCGCCCGGCGGGCATTCGGTGGCCGACCACCTCCGCATGGGCGCCGTGGCTCTACCCGGCCGGTGGCACGCCGCGCCCGGAGCCTGCGGGCATTCTGAGACCGGCCACCTCCGTAGGGACACCGTGGCTTTCCCCGCCCAGCGGCGCCCCGCGCCCGACGGGCACCCTAAGACTGGCCATCTCCGCAAGGACACCGTGGCTTTCCCCGCCCGGCAACGCCCCGCGCTCCCCGCGTCCGGCGGGCACCCCATGGCCCGCCACCTCCGCATGGGCACCGCGGCTCTCCCCGCCCAGTGGCGCCCCGCGCTCCCCGCACCCGACGGGCACCCCATGACCGGCCGCCTCCGCAAGGGCACCCCATGACGCGCCACCCCGACACGCCCCGCGGCCATGAGCTGGAGGACGACGGTGACGGTGAGGCGGCCGTGCACGCGCGGATCGCCGCCCAGCTCGCCGCGCTGAGCACCGACCCGGACCGGCCCCCACCCCCGTACGCCCGTCGGCACCTGGCCCGGCACGCCGCGCTCGGGCACGTCCTGGACGACGCCCGGGTCCCGCCGCAGGCGCTCGCCTGGGACACCGGCGGCGGCATCCGCGCGCTGCTCCACCACACCCCGGCCGGCGGCCCCCGGCACTGGCTGACCGCCTGGTCCGCGATAGAGCCCTACCTGCGCGCGGCGCCGCTGCCCTCGCGGCTGGCCAGTCTGCACCTCGCCCACACCGCCCTCACCTACCCGGAGACCCCGCGCACCCGGATGCCCCCGGAGGCCGCACCGCCCGCCGACAGCCCGCTCACCGCCCACTTCGTCAACTGGCGGCTGTCCGCGAACATCTGGGCCACACTCCCCGCCACGCCCACCCGGCTGCTCACCCTGGACCACCCGCGCCGCGGCCGCCAGGTCGCCGTCGCCACCACGACCGGCGTCCTGGAGTTCCTCGACGCCGCGACCGCCCACCCCGCCGGCGCCCCGCTCGCCGCGCACACCGGTGAGATCCGCGCCGCGCACCTCAGCCCGCCGGGCCCGGACGGACGCCAGTACCTGGTGACCGCCGGCACCGACGGCACCGTACGGCTGTGGGACGCGCACCGGCACGCGGCGCTCGGCTGCCACACCGACTCCACCTGGTTCGACGACGCCCTGTGCTGCTTCGACGACCACGGCGACCTCACGGTCCGCTCGGTCAACGGCCGCAGCGAGCTGACCGGCTGGGCCCCGCCCGCACCCCCGCGGACCCTCGCCACCGCCCCCGCCGTGCTGCGCGGCGCCCTGACCACGCTGCTCGACACCGACGGCGAACGCGTCCTCGTGCACGCCGCACGCGACCTGACCGTGCACCGCCTCGACGGCACGGTCCGATCCGTGCACCCCCTGCCCACCCCCGCCCGCACCGTCACCCCCGGCGCCGAGCCCGGCCTCTTCTACTGCGGGCACGCGGACGGCAGCCTCACCTCCTGGTCCGCCGGCGGGGGACAGCTGCCCGCCACCGCGCCCGGCCACGGAGAGCCCGTCAAGGACCTGTGCCTGCTCGCCCTGGACGACGACGCCGGCGGCACGGTGCTCGCCGCCGCCCGCGGCCGCACCGTCACCCTCTGGGAGCCCGCCACCGCGACCGTGGCCGAACTGCGCGGCCACACCGACACCGTCACCGCGCTCGCCGCGCTGCCCGAGAGCCCGGACCGCCCCGGCGCGCTGCTGTCCGGGGCCGCCGACGCCACGCTGCGCCTGTGGACCGCGGCCGACATCGAGGACCGGCTCACCGCCGGCCCCACCCCCGCCCCGCGCGGCGCGTCCGGCACCGCGCTGTGGCACAGCGACAGCGGCCCGCTCATCGCGACGGCCCACGACACCACCGTCCGGCTGACCGCCACCCGCACCGGCCGCACGACCACCGCGCTGACCTGCCCCGAACCCGTGCTCGCGGTGGCCTGGGCGCGCCGCGCGGCCCAGCGCCTGCTGCTGGCCGCCGACACCACCGGCACCGTCACCGGCTGGGACCCGGCGGCACCCGCCCGGCCGCCGCTGACGCTCCTGGACTGCGGCGCCCCCACCCGCCTCCTCGCCGCCTGCGCGAGCGCGGACGGCGCGCTGTCCCTGCTCCTGACGGCCTCGGACGACTACCGCGTGCGCCTGTGGGACCTGCACACCGCCACCCGGCTGCGCACCTGGGACCGCCACACGATGAGCGTCAAGGCGCTCGCCGCCGCCTGCGCCGGCGACGGCCGGCCCTGGCTCGCCTCCGCCGGCACCGAGGGCGTGGTCCGCCTGTGGGACCCCGCCGCACCCGACGACAGCGCCGGGCGGATCCACTGCGACCAGGGCATCGTCCACGCGCTCGCCCTCAACACCGAACCCGCCGACGGCCTCCCGCCGTTCCTGGTGACCGCCGGCGACCAGGCGGACATCCGGCTGTGGGACCTGGCCACCACGCGGCCCCTCGGCCCGCGTCTGACGGGCCATCACGCCCCGGTGCACGCCCTCGCCACGTTCACGGCCGAGCGCCGCGCCTACGTCGTCAGCGCCTCCCGCGACGGCATTGTGCGGCTGTGGGACGCGGCCACCTGCCGCCCCCTGCTCACCGTGGCGACGGCGACCCCGCTGACCTGGCTGGACGCCACGCCCCACCCCGCCGCCGCGACCGTCGATCTCACCCTGGCAGGACCCGCGGGAACGGCCCTGACCAGCCTGGACCTCGCCCACCCGGCCCTGGCGGGCTGAGCGCCCGCACCCACCGGCCGCGCACCGCCACCCGCCCCGCCGCGACGGACACCGGCACCACCGCCACCGGCTCCGACACATGCTCACGGTCTATGCGCCCCCCGGAATGCCTCGTGCGCCCCCGGGATGTCTCGCAAGTGGCTCGCGTCCCGGCAGCCCGGCCCGCACAATTGATCAATTGTCCCGCGTCCCTGTTCCCGCCCTGGTCAGGACGGGCGGCACAGCGGACCACCCCGGACCCGCCGGCCGGAGCCGGCGGGCCGCCCCGTTCAGAGGGCCTGAGCGGACGACGACCGGAGCCGAACGCCATGACCTCCAGCCCAGCAGCCGACGTCAGACTGATACCGGCCCCCGCGGAGGGCGTCTGGCGACTGGGCAAGACCTCCGATCCGCTCAGCTACGACACCCTCGCGCCGGCGGACGAGCAGAGCACGGCGGGCAACGCCTGGAGCGCCTGCGCGTACGGCACCTTGTACTGCGCCTCCCAGCAGGACGGCTGCTTCGCCGAGGCCCTCGCGCCCTTCCGCGTCCACCCCGACATGCGCGAACTCGTCGAGGGCGACTGGCATGAGCCGTACTTCGTCGGGCCGGGGAAGATGGTGCGGGACTGGAGCGCCAAGCACACCCTGGTGCGATTAGAACCCGCCAAGGAGAGCCGCTTCCTGGACGTCGGTGACGAGACCACCCTCAAAGCGCTCACCGCCGTGTTCGAACTCCGGTTCGAAGAGTTCGGCGTCACCTCGCCCGGGCTCACCCGCGAGCACACCCTGGGCTTCCACCGCCGCCTCACCCGCGCCATCGCCCGCTGGGCCCACGAACAGCGCACCCCGCAGGGCACCCCGAGCATCCACGGGATCGCCTACAAGTCCCGCTTCGGCATGCGCCAGTGCTGGGCGGTCTTCGACAACACCACCGTCGAACAGCTGGAGTCGACCTACGTCTTCCCCGAGTCGGTCCCCCTGCGCACGGTCGCCCACGAGTACGGCCTCCAGATGTACTGACCCCCCGGTTCCCCACCCGCAACACACCCGAACCCCACCGGTAAAGGCGCCTGAAGGCGGCGGAAAGCAGCCAAATATAGGGGCGGCCCGAGTGGCCAAAAGTCCGCGAACGGCCAGGGGAACCGCAGGTGGGAGCCGTTGGAGGGGTGGCTTCGCGCGGTCGCCGCGGTGTATGACGCCCGCTCAAAGTCGTCATCGGCAGGTGGAGTTGGCCTACCACCGTGGGTACGCTTTTGGTTACAGACCATGGAGGGAGGGCGTCATGAAGCAGTGCAGGGGGCAGTCCGCGCGGTCGTCGCGAGGGTCCGCCGCCGTGCCCGCGCGGCCCTCCATGCCCGCCGGCCGCCGCCCGAGCGGCCCCGCCGAGCCCCGCAGCGGTCACGCTTCCCCGCGGGCCCGCGTCCAGCCTCGAAGCGATCCCGGCTCGTCGGTCCGCACCCCACCCGGGCAGGCCGCCGAGTCTCACCACCCGTCTCCCGGCGTGCACTCACCCCCTGGTTCTCACGGTGACGCCCCCGGGTCAGCGAGGGAGACCCTCATGCCCCCGATCAAGACCACGCCCCGCGGTGCGTCGGCCGCCCTCCGAGCGCACAGTGCCGCCGTCAGTACCCCCATCGCCGACATCGCGCGATTCCTCCAGGACAATCTCGGCCAGCGCCTCACCGCGCGGATGGCCGGGATCAACGACGCCAAGCAGGTAGGCCGCTGGGCCGCCGGCACCAGCCGGCCCCGGCCCGAGGCCGAGGCCCGGCTGATCGACGCGATCCAGATCTTCCACCTCATCCAGGCCGCGGAGTCCGTCTACACGGCCCGCGCGTGGATGATCGGCATGAACCCGCAGCTGGAGGACATGGCTCCGGCCCTGTGTATCGCCGACGACCGTGCCCGGGACGTCATGGTCGCGGCCCGCGCCTATGTCGAGGCCACCGACAGCACGTCCGGACCGGCCCCGGCCGATTCCTGAACCGCACGGCCCGTCCCGTCCGCCCGACAGCCGTTCCCGCCCCCGTACTGGGGCGGGAACGGCTGTCCGGCGTCCGCCCTCCTGCGACTCCGTGATTCGCGGACCGTCCCAGAATTGACTTCGGTCGAAGAAATTTCGACAATGCGGGCGTGACGGACAGGGACGACGAGCGGGAACTCGCCGAGGCGGTGGCCGCGTTGCGGGCCGCCGAGGAGCGGGTCGCCGACGCTCTGCGCGGCTACCTGTCCCGCGACCCGGTGACGGGCCGCCCGCCGCACGGCCGGATCGGACGCGCCGCGCGCCTCACCGGCTGGGGCGAGCAGCGGGTGAAGGAGACTGTCACCCCGGCCCTGGCGGAGCGCCGGCGGGCCAAGCGGAAGGCGACCGGTTCATGAGTGACTTCGACGCCATCGACTCGCTGCTCGACTCGGTCGCCCCCGAGGCGGCGCTCCCCGCCCCCGACGTCCGGCGCGACCTGCGCGAACGGGCTCGCCTCTCGAAGGCGCAGGTGGCCCGTGCGCTGGGCGTCAGCCCCACCACGCTCACCGGCTGGGAGACCGGGCGCGACCCGGCCGGCACCGTCCGCGAGAAGTACGCGTACTTCCTGGACGGGCTCGCCACCAGGCTCGCCGTGGCCCAGGAGGACGAGGCCGCCGCGCAGGACCCGGCCACGGACAGCGCCGCCGCCGCGGGTGCGACTGGCCCCGGCGGGCCCGGAACCGTCGCGGCCGCCGCCTTCCAGGCGGGCGACGACGTCGAGAGTCTGGCCGTGCCCGAGCCCTGTGTCCTGTGCGGGCGGCCGGCGGCCCAGCGCGTGGCCGGGTTCACCCAGCACCTCGACCCGGCGGAGTGCGGCCGTGCACCCGGCGCCGCCGACACGCCCGGCGCTTCCGGCGCTTCCGGCGCTTCCGGCACGCCCGGCGCTTCCGGCGCTTCCGGCGCTTCCGGCACGCCCGGCTCGTCCGGCGCGCCCGGCACGCCCGTTTCCGGCGCTCCTAGCACGCCCGGCGCTCCCGGCACTCCGAGCGCTTCCGGAACTCCGAGCACTCCCCACACTCCGAGCACTCCCCACACTCCGAGCGCTCCCGACGCTCCCAGCACTCCGAGCGCTTCCGGAACTCCGAGCACTCCGCGCGCTCCCAGCGCTCCCCGCACGCCCGGCGCTCCCGCCGCCCCGGACACGAAGGCCGCTGCTCCCGCCAGCCCCGCCACCCCCCGGGCGGTGAAGCGGCCCGCGCAGCCCAAGCCGCCCACCCGGCGCGCGTTCCAGCCGTCGAACGAGCCGGGTGATCTCATCGGGCAGGCCGTCCAGGCGGCGCTCGCCGCGCACGAGGGAGACGTGGAGGCGGCGACCGCGGCGCTCATCAAGCGCGCGATCCCGGACGCGATGGCGCTCCTCGACGAGACCCGCAAGGGCGCCCGCTACGACGTGATCGCCCACCCTTGGATGCCGGACATCCTCAAGAAGCAGACCTCGCGCGGCGCCGACCAGATCTGGGAGGCCCGGCCCAAGTGGACCCGGCCCGACCTGCCGCCCGGCGAGCACGAGGTGACCGCCCTCGACATCAACGGCGCCTACCTCTCCGCCCTGAAGACCCACCTCCCCATCGGCCAGCTGGAACACTCCACCGGCTTCGGCCACGACCGCCGCCGCGCCGGCGTCCACCTGATCACCCCCGCGCCCTGGCCCCACGACGACGTCCTGCCCAACCCGCTCGGACAGCGCGACGAGCCGGGCCCGCTCTGGGTCACCGAACCCACCCTGCGCCTGCTGCAACGCGTCTCGGGGCCCCGGCACGGCCTGTGCGACCCGCCCGAGATCCACGAGTCGTACACCTCGGGCGCGACCGAGAACCTGCTGGAGAAGTTCCGGATCGCCCTCAAGGACGCCCGCGACACGGCCCTCGCCGACGAGGACGACGTCACCCTGGAGTACGTGAAGGCGATGTACTCCAAGTTCGTCTCGACGATGGGGGAGTCGAACTACAACCGGGAGCTGTACCGTCCGGACTGGATGCACCTCGTCCGCTCCCAGGCCTTCGCCAACCTCTGGATGAAGGCGCTCAAGGCGTACGAGGAGGGCCTCACCGTCGTCCGCGCGATGGGCACCGACGAACTCCACCTCATCGGCGACTGGCGCCGTGTCTTTCCCGAGGGGCGGGGCGTCACCGAGGTAAAGGTGAAGGACGTCTACACCGCCGGCGCCGCCGCGGACGACGACGAGGCGACGCGCGGGGAGGACGAGTAAGTGCCGGAGCGCACCAAGGAGTTCGGGAAGTTCGGGGCCCAGGGCATCAAGGGGCACGAGGCGGTCGCCCGCCAGCTCGACCGGCTCGCCGGCTTCATCGCCACGCCCGTCACCCAGCGCCGCGGCCTGCTGGCCCGCCTGCACTACCTGACCCGCACCGACCACGCGAAGGCCGCCGCGCGCCGGGCGGGCCTCACCGTCACCGACCGCACCCTGAAGGCCTGGCTGGAGGGCCGGCGCAACCCGACGGCGAAGAACCTGGACCGCATCGAGACCGCCTACCGTACGGTCCGCCGCGCCAACGTCTCCCGGCACCTGCTGGCCCGCCTCAACCGCCGCGGCCGCGGCACCCGGGTCGAGTTCCACCCGCTCAACCAGTCCCGGGTCCCGCGCCCGCTCCAGCGCGCCGTCGACTACCGCACGCTCAACGTCCGCCGCTGGGACCGGATCGTCGACGCCTGGTCCCGCGACGACGGCACGGCCCTGGACGACGCGTGGATCAACGACGTGGTCGTCGACCTCGGCTCGCAGTGGGGCGAGTACGAGTACGTGACGAACATCGGCTTCGCGGCCTGAACCCCCAGGCCCGCGCTCAGGCGGTGGAGGGCGCGACCTGCGCCGGGCAGTCGCGGTCCAGCTCCCGCTCGGTGCGCCGCAGCACGATCGAGTCCGCGATCTCACCGCTGCGCACCGCGATGTTCGACAGCAGCGACGACGTCAGGCCGTGGCTGTGCTCGGTGCCGCCCTGGAGATAGACACCGCAGCTCAGGTCCGAGGCGGCGACGAGGCGGTAGTCGCGCTCCACCCGGTGCCTGCCCGCCGCGTCGCGCTGGAAGTGCCGGTCGAAGTCGCCGAGCAGCCGGGCCGGGTCGAGGCCGTCGTAGCCGGTGGCGAAGACCAGGGCGTCGACAGCGAGGTCCTCCGTGCGGTCGTCGAGCAGCGAGCGCAGCACCACCCGCGTCCCGCTCCCGGCCCGGACCACCTCGGCGACCCGGGTGAGGTTGCGGAAGTGCAGCCGCCGCTCGCCGCGGACCTGCTCGTCGTACGAGCGCTGGTACAGGGCCCGGATGACGTCGGCGTCGACCACCGAGTAGTTGGTGTTGCGGTGGTAGCGCCAGAACGCGTCCTGGGCGCGCTCGGTGCCGAAGTAGTACTCGTCGACCGCGCCGGGGTCGAAGACCTGGTTGGCGAAGGGGGTGTCGTCGGCGATCGAGTAGCCGTAGGACGGGATGATCGCGGAGACCTGGGCGTGCGGCAGCGCGTCGTGCAGGAAGCGGGTGATCTCGGCCGCGCTCTGGCCCGCGCCGACGACCGCCACACTCTTCAGGTCGTCCGGCGCGTGCGCGCCGAACCTGCTCAGGAACTGCGAGCTGTGCCACACGCGCTCGTCGGCCGTCACGCCCTTGGGCAGGCGCGGCACCAGCCCCGTGGAGATCGCCACGTTGCGCGCGGTGACCACCTGGGTGGTGCCGTCGGCGCCGCGTGCCTCGATCTCCAGGACGTCGGGCGCCTCGGCCCCGGCCGTGGCGCCGGGCCTGATCGAGGTGACCTCCGCGCCGTAGGTGACCCGGTCCGCGAGGCCGGCGGCCGCCCACTCCAGGTACTGGTGGAACTCCTGCCGGGTCGGGAAGAAGTCCTGGTTGTTCACGAACTGCACGAGACGGTTCGAGGCGTGCAGAAAGGAGATGAAGCTGAACCGGGACATGGGATTCCTGAAGGTCGCCAGGTCCTTGAGGAACGAGATCTGCATGGTCGTCGACGGCAGCAGCATGTTCCGGTGCCAGCCGAACGACGGCTGCCGCTCGAAGAAATGGGACGTGACCGGAGACTGCGGAGCGCTCGCCCCGTGCTCCTCCAAAGCGATCGCGAGCGACAGGTTGGACGGGCCGAACCCGATACCGACCACATCGTAGATCTCCTGGCTGCGCCTGCCCGTTGTGCCCATAGAAAACTCTCCCGTTCGCGTCTGGAAAACTCGGCCGGTGACCCGAGAGACCGTCTCGTGGTGCAGTGTTGCCCCGGCGACTGGCCGAAATGCAACTCGAGGACGGCATGAGCGCCGTTAGAGGCTCACTTGACTTCCGCCGGAGCCGAAAGCGTTGTCCCGTCGACAGGACGGCGATACGGTCGGCGCAAATTCTCGCCAGAGGCCACGCCGTGCGTCGCCCCTGCCCTGCGCCGGAATTCCCGAGGGGTGAATCCGTATGTTCGTGCCCAGCTTCTACCGTGAACCGGACAATTCGTGGATGGTGGACCTGATCCGTGGTAATCCACTCGCGCTGGCCGTGAGCAACGGCCGCCCCGAGGAGGGCCCCTACGCCACGCATCTGCCGGTCATCTTCGACCCGGAGGCGAACGGTGCCGGGTCCGGCGAACTGACGGGGACGACGCTGCTCGGGCATCTGAACCGGGCCAATCCGCACTGGGCGGCGCTGGAGACGGGCGGCGTCCTGCTGCTGACGTTCACCGGGCCGCACACCTATGTGTCACCCACCGTGTACGAGAAGACGCCGGCCGCCCCGACCTGGAACTTCACCTCGGTGCATGTCCGCGGCGTGGTGGAGAAAATCGACTCGACCGAGGAGACGCTGGACGTGGTGCGCTCCACCGTGCGCGCCTTCGAGGGCGAGTTCGGCAACGGCTGGGACATGACCGGATCGCTCGACTACTTCCGCAAGATCGTGCCCGCCGTGGGCGCCTTCCGGTTCACGGTGACCGGGGCCGAGGGCATGTTCAAGCTCAGCCAGGAGCAGCCGGGCGAGGTGCGCGAGCGGGTACGGGAGTCGTTCGGGCAGAGCGCGTGCACGTACAAGCGCGAGACGGCCGGGCTGATGAGCCGCCTGCCGTGACGGGCGCCGCGATGGCGGCCGCGTCCCGGCACAGCCGCGTCAGGCGCTGATGGCCACCGGACGGGTCCGCTCGGTGAGCGCCTCGGACCAGGCGCTCTCCTGGTGCTCCTCCCCCTTGTCGCGCTTGTCACGCTCCTTCAGGGCGCTCGCGGCCGCGCTGTCCAGCGTGACCGTCACCCACTGCTCGAAGTCGACGCCCAGCTGTTCGGCCGCCTTGTGCCACCACTGGAGGCGGCTGCACGGGAACTGAAGACCGCCGCTCGGCTCGTCGCCGCCGGCCCGGGGCCGCTGCCCGCCCTGGCGCGCCGCGCGGATGGCGCCGCGCAACTGCTTGGTGCTCCACCGCCGGTGCTCGGCCTGGTCCAGCCAGCGGTCCTGCTCCCCGGTGGGCAGCGAGGCCAGCTCGGCGTGGTGCTGGAAACTCAGGGCCGGCCGGCGCCGGGAGAGCTCGAAGCGCCGCGCGACCCACGCGTAGTTGCGCAGCGTCTGGTACGAGAGACCGGCGGCGCGGATGCCGCGCTGGTACCGGTCGCTGTAGTGGTCCTTGCCGTAGACGAGCCAGTCGCCCAGCCACCACGAGGACGAGTCGAGGACGTCGGCGAGCTGACGGCCGGCCTGCTCCCACTCGTCGTAGGCCGCTCCGGCCGGCATCTGCAGGCCCACCTTGGTCGTCAGCACCTGGCCGCGGCGCGGCAGGGCCGTCGTCGCGGACCGCTGCGGCGCCGGGGACTGCAAGGTGGCGGTGGGTGGCGGGCCGCCCTGCGACCCCGCGGTTCGACCGGCCTGACGCGCCATCATGCCTCCATGGGAAGGGTGCACATAACTGGCGAGAAGTGTGGCCAGGCGGGCTGGAGCGGCACTCGAAGGCCGCACGACGTTCGCTTCAGAAGGCGGGCGCCGCGCCCGCCGCGTGGAGCGCCGCGGTCGCGTCGCGTTCGATCAGCCCGAGCAGCGGCGCGGGGTCGTCCTGGAAGTAGAAGTGGCCGCCGTCGAGCACCCGAAGGCCCAGGAAGTGCTCGGTGTGCGCCGCCCAGCCGGCCATCCGGCGCGGCGAGGCGGAGCGGTCCGCGGCGCCCGCGAACGCCGAGAGGGCCACCGGCAGCGGACGGGTGGCGGGGGCCGGGCGCCACGTCTCGACCAGGCGCAGGTCGGCCCGGATGATCGGCTCGAACAGGTCCCACAGACCGGGGTCGTCGAAGACCTCGTCGGGCGTGCCGCCGAGCAGTCTCAGCCGCGTGCGCAGCTCGGCGTCGGGCAGCTCGTGATAGCTGCGCCCCGGACCGGCCGACTGCGGCGCGGACCGGGCGGAGAGCCCCGCCCACACCGGCGGCGGCAACCCCCGGTCGACGGCCCGCCGAGTGATCTCGTACGTCAGCAGAGCGCCCATGCTGTGCCCGAACAGGGCGTAGGGGCAGGTCAGTTCGGGCTCGATGCCGTCCAGCAGGACATCGGCGAGCCGGCCCGCGTCGGTGATCTGCGGCAGGTCGAGGTAGAGGCCGTGGCCCGGGGCGTCGAGCAGCCGCACGTCCCAGGTGTGCGGCAACCCGGCCGGCCAGTTGCGGTACAGCAGATGCGAGCCGCCCGCGTGGTGCAGGACGAACAGGCGCAAGGCAGGACGGTCGGCGTCCATCGCACTCCTCGGATCGGGCCGCGCCTCGTCGGGCCGCGGAGCGGGGTCCGGCCGGCGGGCGCGGGGGACGGCAGCGGGCGCTCCCTCGACCGCCGCGGCGGGAGGAAGGGGCCTGGATCCGGCCCCGGGCAGCCCTGGGGCGGCATCGTGGCACAGGAAGGCGGCCCGGTACAGGCCATCCCGGCCCGGCACCCGGCCGGGCGGGCGACCGGGCCGCCGGCGGGCCTGCCGCCCTTGTAGCGCCGACGGCCGGTTCCTTACGGTGACGGGGCAACGCCAAGGGGCCGCCACCGCACCGCCGGTCGCCCTGTCCGGCCGGGCACCCCGGGTGTCCCGTCGACCGGACAGCCGGCTGTCCCGCCGGCCGGACGCCACCGGCCCGGCCCCCGCCCGGTGCTTCGACGCACCTGGCCTGGCGTTATCCCATCCCGGGTCACTCCATGACGGTTAAGGACGGTGCCAGTTGAGCACGAACCCCTTCGATGACGAGGACGGCCGCTTCCACGTTGTGGTCAACGACGAGGAGCAGCACTCCCTCTGGCCGGTTTTCGCCGAGGTGCCCGCCGGCTGGCGCGTCGTCTTCGGCGACGCGGCCAGGGCCGAGTGCCTGGAGTACGTCGAGCGGAACTGGACCGACCTGCGGCCCCGCAGCCTGCGGGAGGCCATGGCGGCGGACTGACCCCGCAGCGGTCCCGCGACGTCCGTGAATCCCGGCCGTCGCGGGCCGCGCAAGCCGAGCGTCGCGGGCCGCACGGGGGCTCCGTCGAGTGAATCGGTGTACGCCCAAAAAGACACTCTGAGTGGGGAGATGAAGGCTGTGACGGGCGCTGTGAGAACCGCGAGCAGATACAAGGCGAGGCCGGGGGAGAGCGGCGACGAGCCCGCACGGCGGGAGACGGTGCTGCCCTTCGTGGGGTCGCAGGCCACCGTGGGCACGTCGGGGATGACCTTCCCGCAGAACCTCTCCGAGCGCTCCTGGGAGCGGATCGGGACCGACCTGCGCGAGCTGGTGAACTCCTCGGCATGGTGGCTCGCCGACTGGCTGATCTACGGGGAGGCCACCTACGGCTGGCGGCGGTACAAGGAGGCGATCGAGCGCACCGGCCTCGACTACCAGACCCTGCGCAACTACGCGTGGGTGGCCCGGCGGTTCGAGCACCACCGCAGGCGCGACGCCCTCAGCTTCGCCCACCACGCCGAGGTGACCCGGCTCGCGCCGCCGGAGCAGGACTACTGGCTGCGCAAGGCCGAGCAGCAGAAGTGGTCGCGCAACGAACTGCGCAGGGCGGTGCGCGCGAGCGTGGCAGCGCAGAACGACGCCGCAGCCGAACTCCCCGCCGGCGCCGAGCAGGAGGTGCCCCGGCTTGCCGACGCGGCGGCCGCCGACAAGCGCCGCCAGAAGGTCACCACGCTCACCATCGAGCTCTCCGCCGGCCAGCTGGAGTACTACTCGAAAGCCGCCGCCGCGCACGGTCTGCCCGTCGACAAGTGGGTCACCCAGGTGCTCGAGACCTCCGAGCGGCGCACCGCCTGAGCGCGGACCGCCCCCAAGCGCAGGAGTCAGTCGATGATCCTTCAGGGAAAGCGCGTCCCCCTGCCACCGCAGCCCGTCGTGCACCGGAAGTTCGAGGCGCACGCGGCGGCCACCCCCGACGCCGTCGCCGTGCGGCGGGCCGGCGCACAGATGACGTACGCGCAACTGGACGCGGCGGCCAACCGGTTCGCGCACTTCCTCGTCGCCCGCGGGCACGGCCGGGGCGCGAAGATCGGCGTCTGTCTCGACTACTCGGCCGAGATGCTCGTCGCCATCCTCGGCACGCTGAAGGCCGGCGCCGCCTATGTGCCGTTCGACCCGGCCTACCCGGCCGCGAGGCTGCGGCTGCTCCTCACCCACGTGCCCGGCCTCGCCCTGATCGTGGCCTCGCCGGCGACGGCCGGCATGGTCGAGTCGGCGGCCGTCGAGGTCGTCGACCTGGACCAGCTCGCCGGGCACCTGGCGGAGCTGCCCGCGACCGCCCCCGGCACGGCCGTCACCGGGGACGACGTGTGCTACGCGGTCTTCACCTCCGGCTCCACCGGCACCCCGAAGCTGACCGCCGTACGGCACGCGGGCTGGTACAACCTCATGCACTGGCTGCAACTGGAGTACGGCCTGCACCGCGGCTCGCACCACCTCGTGGTCAGCGCGTTCGGCTTCGACCTCTCCCAGCGCGCGCTGATGACCCCGCTGTTCTGCGGCGCCACGCAGAACCTGCTGGCGAGCCGGAACTTCGACGCGATGATGGCGTACCGCGCGCTGCGCGAGGACGGCATCCGGGTCGTGCACTGCGCCTCCAGCACGCTCTACCTGCTGGTGGACTGGGAGACCGCGCGCGGCGGCGACGCCCTCACCCGCCTCGACTACGTGCTGTTCGGCGGCGAGCCGCTCAAGCCCGAGCGGCTCACCGGCTGGGCCCGGCGCCCCGGCAACACCTGCACCCTGCTGCACCAGTACGGCGTCGCCGAGTGCACCGACGTCGCGACGTCGTACGACCTCGCCGCGTACCGTCCGGACGTACAGGACGTCGTGCCCGTCGGCCGGCCCGCCTACAACACCGACATCCACCTCCTCGACGCGCGGATGCGCGGCGTCGCGGCGGGCGAGGACGGTGAGATCTGCATCTCCGGGGCCGGCGTCGGCGCCGGATACCTGGGCGGCACCGGCCCCGAGAACGCGAAGTTCACCACGGTCGAGGTCGACGGCGTGCCGCGCAGGCTGTACCGCACCGGCGACCGCGGCCGGATCGGCGCGGACGGCGAACTCCTCGTCCTGGGACGGCTGGACGCGCAGGTGAAGGTGCGGGGCATGCGCATCGACCCCACCGACATCGAGCGCGCGCTCGGCCGGCTGACCGGGGTCAGGGAAGCCGCCGTCGTGGTCACGTACACCGCGGCCGGCGAGGCCGAACTGACCGCGTTCCTCGTACCGGCGGACGGAGCGGACGAGAGGCTCACCGAGCACGACGTGCGGGCCCGGCTGCTCGAGACGCTGCCGCGGAACATGGTGCCGGCCCGTTTCCGGCACATCGCGCGTATTCCCCTGAGCCCGCACGGAAAAGTCGACCGCGCGGCGCTGGCCGACGCCTGCGCCCCAAGAGAGGACTGTGATGATTTCGGAGCGCGTGCACGCCATCTGGTGCCGGGAACTCGACCGCGATGACATAGCGATGGACGACGACTTCTTCGCCCTGGGCGGCCAATCGTTGATCATGTTCAGAATTCAGGGCGCTTTCCTGGACGAGCTGGGCGCCGAGGTGCCCATGGACCAGATGTTCCGCAATCCGACGGTGGCGTCCATCGCCGCGTACCTCGAATCCCGTCCCGCCGGCGGGACACCCCACGCGGCGGTCCGGACCGACTAGCATCCGGACACCTTCGCATTCCTGCCCGGCAGCGGATCTTCGCTCTGCCGCGCCGCACGCGTACCCATTCCTTCCGGCCTTTTGTGGCCGTGGCCGCGGCGTGTCACAAACTATTCGGTAAGAGAGGCGCCATGTACGACGTGATTGTCATAGGTGCCCGTTGTGCGGGTTCGCCGACGGCCATGCTCTTCGCGCGACAGGGATATCGCGTCCTGCTCCTGGAGAAAGCGCGGTTCCCGCAGGACACGCTCTCCTCGCACTACATCCACCAGCAGGGTGTGGCGCTGCTCCAGCGGTGGGGGCTGCTCGACCGGCTCCGCGAGGCCGGCTGCCGGCCGATCGACCGCCAGAGCTACGCCGCACCGGGCGTGCGC
This sequence comes from Streptomyces sp. NPDC006552, assembly GCF_040611655.1. Classification (NCBI taxonomy): domain Bacteria; kingdom Bacillati; phylum Actinomycetota; class Actinomycetes; order Kitasatosporales; family Streptomycetaceae; genus Streptomyces; species Streptomyces sp. NPDC006552. Next base: position 21,344 of record NZ_JBEXOS010000043.1, on the reverse strand, counting down.
GTCGACGGCTTCTCCCTGCCGATCGACGGACTGCGGACCACGTACGCGCCCAGGAGGTACGTGCTCGACCCGATCCTCGCGGACGGGGCGGTGGCGGCCGGCGTGGAGTTCCGGGACGCCTGCGCCGTCAACGACCTGCTCTTCGAGGGCGACCGGGTCGTCGGCGTGCGCTACACCACCCCCGGCGGCGCCGAGGCGACGGACCGGGCCCGCCTGGTCGTCGGCGCCGACGGCATGCGCTCGTTGGTCGCCCGCAAGACCGGCGCGCCCAACGTCATCGAGCACCCGCGCCTGACCTGCACCTACTACAGCTACTGGGCCGGGGTCCCGGCCCACTTCGAGCTGTACGAACGCCCCGGGCGCTGGATCGGCGTCCTGCCCACCAACGACGACCTCACCCTGCTCATGGCCTACTTCCCGCAGGACGAGTTCGCCTCGGTCCGCAAGAACGTGGAACCCGCCTATCTCGACGCCTTCCGCACCACCGCCCCCGAGCTCTACGAGCGGATGTCGGCGGGGGAACGCGTGGAGCAGCTGTACGGCACCGGACACCAGGAGAACTACTTCCGCAAGGCCCACGGGCCCGGGTGGGCGCTGGTCGGCGACGCCGTGAACCACAAGGACTCCATCACCGCCCGCGGCATCACCGAGGCATTCGTCCAGGCCCAGTCCCTCACCGGCCACATCGGCGAGCGGCTGCACGACGACACCGCGCTCAGCGGCGCGCTGCGCCGCTACGAGAACGACCTCGGCGACGAAGCCCTCAACCACTACCAGGGCGCCCTCAACGTGGCCGAGCTCAAGCCCGGGGGGCGCGCCGACATGCTGCGCAAACTCGTCGGACACCAGGACCAGATCGACCGCTACTTCTCGACGTTGTCGGGCGCCTGCTCCATCGACGACTTCTACAACGAAGAACTCCTGACCCTGCTCGACCAGAGCTGAGGACCACCTGCTCCCTGGTTCGCCGATATTGGAGACTCAATGATCCCGTTGTCGTTCGCGCAGCGCCGGCTGTGGTTCGTGGACCGGTTCGAAGGCCCCTCGCCGACCTACAACGGCGCTTTCGCCCTGCGGCTGACCGGTGAGCTGGACGTGGCCGCGCTGGAGTCGGCGCTGCGCGACGTCGTCGACCGGCACGAGGTCCTGCGCACGGTGATCGTCGAGGGCGACGACGGAATCCCGTACCAGGACGTGCTGGCCCGCGACCGGTCCGCCGTCACCCTGCCGGTCCACGCCGTCGCACCGCAGGCGCGCGCGGCGGCCGTCGCGGAGCTGGCCACCCAGACCTTCGACCTCGCCGCCGACGTGCCGGTCCGGGCCGCGCTGGTGCGCACCGCGGCGCGCGAGCACACCCTCGTCCTGGTGGTGCACCACATCGCCCTGGACGGCGAGTCCCTCGGCCCGCTGCTGCGCGACCTCACCACCGCGTACGCGGCGCGCAAGGAGGACCGGGCCCCCGCGTGGGAGCCGCTCGCCGTGCAGTACGCCGACTACACGCTGTGGCAGCAGGACATGCTCGGCGACGAGTCCGACCCCGAAAGCCTCGCCGCCGGTCAACTGGCGTACTGGCGCGAGGCGCTGGCCGATCTGGCGCAGCCGCTGGCCCTGCCGACGGACCGGCCGCGCCCCCGGGCGATGAGCAGCCGCGGCGACCTGCACACGTTCCGGGTCGGCCCCGAGCTGCTCGGCGCCGTGGAGAAGCTCGCCGCCGAGCAGGACACCACGGTGTCGATGGTCATGCACGCCGCGCTCGCGGTGCTCCTGCACCACCTCGGCTGCGGCGACGACGTGCCGATCGGCGCGCCGATCGCGGGCCGCACCGACGAGGAGCTGCGCGACCTCGTCGGGTTCTTCGTCAACACCTGGGTGCTGCGCGTCGACCTCTCCGGGAACCCGGACTTCCGCGCCCTGCTCCGGCGGGTGCGGGAGCGCTCGCTCGCCGCGTACGACAACCAGGACATGCCCTTCGAGCGGCTGGTGGAGCTGCTCAACCCGGACCGCTCCACCGCCTACCACCCGTTCTTCCAGGTGATGCTCGCCTGGCAGGAGCCCCTGGGCGAACTGGAGTTCGCGGGCCTGGAGGTCGAGACCGAGCCGCTGGAGACCGGCACCGCCAAGTTCGACCTGTTCTTCAACATGATCCCGGACGGCGCGGGCGGCGCGGACGTCCGCCTGGAGTACGCCACCGACCTGTTCGACCCGCGGACGGTCGCAGGGCTCGCCCGGCGGTTCGTGCGCGTGCTCGGCCGGCTCGTCGCCGCCCCGGACCGCGCCGTCAGCGCCGTCGACGTGCTCGACCCGGCCGAACGCGACCGGCTGCTCGCCCCGTCCGAGGTGGACCGCGCCACCGCGCCGGGCGGGCCGACGATCCCCGAGCTGTTCGAGGCGCAGGCGGCCCGGACCCCGCAGGCCGACGCCGTCGTGTGCGAGGACCGGACGCTGACCTACCGGGAGCTCGACGAGCGGGCCGACGCCGTCGCCGCGGAGCTGGTCCGCCTCGGCGCCGGACCCGAGGACCTGGTCGTCCTCGCCCTGCCGCGCACCGAGGAGCTGGTCGCCGGCCTGCTCGGCATCCTCAAGTCGGGCGCCGCCTACGTCCCGATGGACCCGCGCCACCTCGGCGGACGGGCCGAGAGCGTGCTGGCCGACGCCCGCCCCCGCTTCGTGGTCACCGACACCGCGACCGCCGGGCAGCTGCCGCCCCACGACATGACCGTCGTCGACCTCGACCACCGCGCCCGGTGGGCCGCGCCCGACGGGAAGCCGCGCCGGGCCGCGCCGCCGCGCGCGGACCAGCTGGCGTACGTGATGTTCACCTCCGGCTCCACGGGCCGGCCCAAGGGCGCGGAGATCACCCACCGCAACGTCGTCGACGGCGTGCGGGAACTGGTACGCGTCCTCGGCGTGCCGCCCGGCTGGCGGATGCCGGCCGGCACCTCCGTCAACTTCGACGTCTCCGTCTTCGAGCTGCTGACCACCCTGTCCACCGGCGGCACCGCCGAGGTACTGCCCGACGTGCTCGCCCTCGCCGAGCGGTCCGCCCCGGCCGGCCAGGTCATCAGCGCGGTCCCCTCGGTCTTCGGGGAACTCCTCGGCCACCTGGAGGACACCGGCGACGTCCGCACCGTCGTGTTCGCGGGCGACGTGCTCCCGGCCCGCCTGGTGCGCCAGGTGCGCGCGGCCCTGCCCGGCGTACGCATCGTCAACTCCTATGGGCAGAGCGAGAGTTTCTACGCCACCACGTTCACGCTCGACCCGTCCGAGGAGTGGGGCGACAGCGACGTCGTCCCCATCGGCACACCGCTGGACACCATGCGCGCCTACGTCCTCGGCCCCGGACTCGCCCCGGTGCCCCCGGGTGTGATCGGCGAGCTGTACGTGGCCGGCGGCTGCCTGGGCCGCGGCTACCACGGCCGGCCGGGACTGACCGCCGAGCGCTACGTGGCCGACCCCTACGGCCCCGCCGGCGAGCGGATGTACCGCACCGGCGATCTGGCCCGCTGGAACGCCGCCGGCTCGCTGGAGTGCGTCGGCCGCGGCGACGGCCAGGTCAAGGTGCGCGGCTTCCGCATCGAGACCGCCGAGGTCGAAGCGGCGATCACGCAGCACCCCGGGATCAGCGAGGCCGTCGTGGTCAGCCGGGAGGTGCCGTCGGGCGGGCGGCGGCTCGTCGCGTACGTGGTGCACACCGGAGAGGGGGCCGTCGGGGACGACGGCGCCGGCGGCATCGGCGACGTGGACGTGCAGTCCGGGGCATCCGCCGCCGAACTGCGCAAGTTCGTCGCGGCCCGGCTGCCCGACTACATGGTGCCGTCGGCGTTCGTGGCCCTCGGCCGGCTGCCGCTGGGACCGACCGGAAAGCTGGACCGCGCGGCGCTGCCCGAACCGGAGTTCCTGGGCGAGGTCTACCGGGAGCCGCGCACCGAGGCCGAGAAGATCGTCACCGCGGCCTACGCCGACGTGCTCGGCGTGGAGCGGGTCGGCGTCGACGACGACTTCTTCGCCGTCGGCGGCGACAGCCTGCGCTCCATCCAGGTGGTGGCGCGGGCCCGCGCCCGCGGTCTGCGGCTCAGCACCCGCGAGATCTTCGAGTGCCGCACGGCGGCCCGGCTCGCCGAGGTGGCCGCCGCCCGCCGGGACCTGGCACCCGAACTCGCCGAGGACGCGGACGGCGGCGTCGGCCCGATGCCGCTCCAGCCGGTGGCCCGGCAGATCTTCGCGGGCGGCGGCGGGACCGACCGGTTCGCCATGTCGCTCGTGCTGGAGCTGCCCGCCGGCATCGACGCCGACGGGCTGGCCGCGACCCTCGACGCCGTCCTCGACCGGCACGACCTGCTCCGCGCCCACCTGGTCCGCGGCGACGAACCCTCCCTCGTCGCCCGGCCGCGGGGCAGCGTACGCGCGGCCGACCTGATCCACCGGGTCCCCTGCGACGGCCGGTGGGACGACCCGGCCGCCCTCGCGGCGGCCCGCGCCGAGCTGGACGCGGCGGCCGGCCGGCTCGACCCGGCGGCCGGGACCGTCGCCGCCTTCGTCTGGTTCGCCGCACCGGACGCGGGCCGCCTCCTCGTCGTCCTGCACCACCTCGTGGTCGACGGCGTCTCCTGGCGCATCCTGATGTCGGACCTGGCCGAGGCCTGGCAGCAGATCCGCGCGGGCCGGGCCCCCGACCTGCCGGCGGTCGGCACCTCGGCCCGCCGCTGGGCGGCCGCCCTGGAGAGCGAGGCCCTCAGCCCCGGCCGGGAAGCGGAACTGGCGTACTGGCGTGACCTGCTGGAGGCACCCGACCCCCTGCTGGGCAGCCGCCGGTTCGACCCCGCGGTGGACGTGATGTCCACCGTCGACACCGTCCGGGTGGAGCTGCCCGCCGAGGTCACCGAGGCGGTGCTGACCACCCTGCCCGCGGCGTTCCGGGCCACCGGGACCGACGTCCTGCTCGCCGCCCTCGCCCTGGCGCTGAACCGGTGGCGCGGTACGGACCGCTCCGTCCTGGTCCGCCTGGAGGGACACGGCCGCGAGGAGGACGTGGTCCCCGGCGCCGACCTCTCCCGGACCGTCGGCTGGTTCACCAGCATGTACCCGGCCCGCGTCGACGTGCGGGGCGTGGACCCGGCCGGCGTGGTCGCGGGCGGCCCCGCGGCGGGCCGGGCCGTCAAGCTGGTCAAGGAGCAGCTGCGCGGCGTCCCGGACAAGGGCCTGGGCTACGGCCTGCTGCGCCACCTCAACCCGGAGACCGCCGACCAGCTCGCCGGGTACCCGGCGCCGCAGATCGGGTTCAACTACCTCGGCCGGATCTCCGGCGCCGACGTGCCCCAGCATCTGCGGGAACAGGGCTGGACACCGGCCCCCTGGTCCGCCGAACTGGTCCCGCAGCCCGACCCGGACCTGCCCGCGCTCTCCGCCCTGGAGGTCAACTCGGTCGCCCTGGACACCGAGGACGGCACCCGGCTCCAAGTGGCCTTCATGTTCGCCACCGGGGTGCTCACCCGCGAGCGGACCGCCGAACTGGCCGCGTTGTGGGTAGAGGTGCTGCACGGCATGGCCGCGCACGCCTCCCGCCCCGACGCCGGCGGCCTCACCCCGTCGGACGCCCCGCTGGTGCCGGTGCGCCAGGACGAGATCGAGGGCTGGGAGGAGCGCTACGGCCCGCTCGCCGAGGTGTGGCCGCAGGCCCCCGGGCAGTCCGGCATCCAGTTCCAGGCCGCGCTCGCCGACGGCTCCTTCGACGTCTACCACATGCAGTTCGTGCTGCACCTGTCCGGCCGGGTCGACCCGGCCCGCATGCGGGCGGCCGGCCAGGCACTCCTGGAGCGGTACCCGAACCTGCGCTCGGCGTTCCTCAGCACGGCCGACGGCGACCCCGTCCAGGTCGTCGCGGACCACGTCGACCTGCCCTGGCGCCACCTCGACCTGACCGGCCGCGGCGACGCCGAGCAGAGCGCGGCGCTCGACCGGGCCCTCGCCGACGACCGGGCCGACCAGCTCGACCCCGCCCGGCCGCCGTTGCTGCGCCTGGCGCTGCTCACCTGCGGGCCGGACCGGGCGAAACTGATCATCACGGCGCACCACACCCTCTTCGACGGCTGGTCCTCACCCGTGGTGATCACGGACCTGATCCGGCTGTACGCGGGAACCGGCGAGCTCCCCCCGGTCCACAGCTACGGCGCCTACCTGGCCTGGCTCTCCGCCCAGGACCGGGAGGCGACGGCCGCCCGCTGGGCCGAAGAGCTGGCCGGGTTCGACCAGCCGACCCTGGTGGCCGCGGACCGTCCCAGCCAGGGCGAGGCCACCTCCCTCGGCCGGGTGGAGGTACCGCTCTCCATCGACCAGGGACGCGAACTGGCCCGGCGCGCCGCGGAGCTCGGCGTCACCCTGAACACCCTGCTTCAGGGCGCCTGGGCGATCCTCCTCGGCAAGCTGACCGGGCAGCAGGACGTGGTGTTCGGCGCCGCCGTCAACGGCCGCCCCGCGGACCTGCCCGGCTCGAACGACATGGTCGGCCTCTTCATCAACACCCTGCCGACCAGGGTCTCCTGCCGGCCGGAGCAGAGCCTCGGCTCCGTCATCACCGACCTCCAGGACCGCCAGATCGCACTGCTCGACCACCACTACTACGGCCTCGCCGACATCCAGCGCGGCGTCGGCCTGCCGGCCCTGTTCGACTCGATCGTCGTGTTCGAGAACTACCCGATCGACCGCGAGGGCATCGTCGAGGCGAACGCCTCGGCCGGGTTCACCATCGACGCGATCCGGCCGTTCGCCGGCTCGCACTACCCCCTCACCCTCAACTCCTCCGACCCCTACCTGCGGCTCTCCCTCGACTACCAGCGCAACCTCTACGAGCGCGCCGCGGCCGAGGAGATCGCCGCCCGGCTGGTCCGCGTCCTCGACGAGATCCGGACGGACCCGGCACGGCCCGTCGGCGCCGTCGACGTGCTCTCGGCCGACGAGCGGGACCGGCTGGTGCGCCAGGTCAACGACACCGCCCACCCGGTGGCGGCCCAGACCCTGCCCGGCGCGTTCGAGGCCCAGGTCGCGCGGGACCCCGACCGGATCGCGCTCATCGGCGAGGGGGAGACGCTGACCTACGGGGAGTTCAACCGCCGGGCCAACCGGCTCGCGCACTGGCTGACCGCCCAGGGGGCGGGCCCCGAGCAACTCGTCGCCGTCCGCGTCCCGCGCTCCGTCGACCTGATGGTGGCCGTCTACGCGGTGGTCAAGGCGGGCGCCGCCTATCTGCCGATCGATCCGGAACTCCCCGAGGACCGGGTGCGCCGCGTACTGGACGGGGCGCGGCCCCTGCTGGTGCTCGACGCCGCCCTGCCCGACGTGTCCGGCTACCCGGTGACCGACCCGGAGCACGGACCGGCGCCGGACAACGCCGCGTACGTCATCTACACCTCCGGCTCCACCGGCGGCCCCAAGGGCGTACAGGTGACCCACCGGTCGATCATGAACCGGCTGCAATGGGGCCTGGCGCACTTCGACGTCGGGCCGCGGGACCGGGTGCTGCTGAGCACGACCGCGAGCTTCGACGTGTCGGTGCCCGAACTCTTCGCCCCCCTCCAGGTGGGCGCCGCCGTCGTCATCGCCCGCCCGGACGGCCGCCGCGACCCCGCCTACCTCGCCGGCCTGATCCGGCGGGAGCGGGTGACCGGCGCGGACTTCGTGCCCTCCCTGCTGGAGGCGTTCGTCGGCGAACCCGCGGCGAAGGAGTGCGACAGCCTGCGCTGGATCGAGGTCGCGGGCGAGGCGTTCCCGGCCTCGCTGGCCAACAAGGCCGCCGAGCTGCTGCCCGGCTGCGCCGTGCACAACCTGTACGGGCCCACCGAGGCGTCGGTGGAGGTGACGGGATGGCAGCACGTGCCGGGAGCCGACCGGGTGCCGATCGGCACCCCCGTGTGGAACACCCAGGTCTACGTGCTGGACGCGGCGCTGCGGCCCGTCGCGCCCGGGGTCGCGGGCGAGCTGTACCTGGCCGGCGCCGGGCTCGCCCGCGGCTACCTCGGGCAGCTCGCGCTGACCGCGAACCGGTTCGTGGCCTGCCCGTTCGGCCCGCCCGGCGCGCGGATGTACCGCACCGGGGACCTGGTCAGGTTCGACCGGGACGGCCAGGTCGAGTACCTCGGCCGGACCGACTTCCAGGTGAAGGTCCGCGGCTTCCGCATCGAGCTGGGCGAGATCGAGGCGGCCCTGACCGCGCACCCGCGGGTCGGCTCCGCGGTCGCGATGGTGCGCGAGGACCGCCCCGGCGACCAGCGGCTGGTCGCGTACGTGGTGCCGGACGACAGCGCGGCGGACCCGGCCGGACTCGACCCGGCCGCCCTGACGGACCTGGTCAGGGAGCGGCTGCCGGAGTACATGGTGCCCTCCGCGGTCGTGCCGCTCGCCGCGCTGCCGCTGACCCCCAGCGGGAAGCTCGACCGCGGCGCGCTGCCCGCGCCCGACCACGCCGGGGCCGCGGCCGGCCGGGGCCCGCGCGACCACCGCGAGGAAGTCCTGTGCCGGCTCTTCGCCGAACTGCTCGGCGTGGCGGAGGTCGGCATCGACACCGACTTCTTCGACCACGGCGGACACTCCCTGCTGGCCACCCGGCTGATCGGCCGTATCCGCACCGAGCTCGACGTCGACGTGAAGGTCACCACGGTCTTCCGCAGCCCGACCGTCGCCCAGCTGGCGGCCCGGATCGCGAAGTCGGCCACGTCGAACCGCCCCCAGCTGCGCCCGATGAACGTGTAGGAGTGCGCCGATGATCCCGTTGTCCTTCGCCCAGCGCCGGCTGTGGTTCCTCCACCGCCTGGAAGGTCCCTCCGCGACCTACAACATTCCGTTCGTGCTCCGCCTGGACGGGCCGCTGGACACGGCGGCCCTGGCCGCGGCCGTGTCCGACGTCGTCACCCGGCACGAGAGCCTGCGCACCCTGGTCGCGGAGGACGCGGACGGCACACCGGAGCAGCGGATCCTGCCCCCGGAGCGGGCGGCCGCCCCCTTCCGTATCGTCGACGTGGCCGCGGCCGCGGTGGACGCCACGGCGCAGGAGGTGGCGTGCGAGGGCTTCGACCTGGACACCGAACTCCCGCTGCGCACCACCGTCCTGCGGGTGGGCCCCCAGGAGCACGTGGTGGTGTTCGTCTTCCACCACATCGCCGCCGACGGCGCGTCGATGGCGCCGTTCATGCGGGACCTGCTCCTCGCGTACAAGGCCCGCCACCAGGGCGGCGCGCCGCGGTGGGCGCCGCTCGCCGTGCAGTACAAGGACTACACCCTCTGGCAGCGGCAGTTGCTGGGCGACGAGGAGGACCCCGCGAGCGTCGCCGCGGAGCAACTGGAGTACTGGCGGCGCGCACTCGACGGCGTGCCCCAGCCGGTGCAGCTGCCGCTGGACCGGCCCCGGCCCACGGCCGCCGACCACCGCGGCGGCCATGTCGACTTCGAGCTGGACGCCGACCTGCTCGCCGGGGTCGGCAAACTGGCCGCCGAGCACGGGGCCACGGCCCCGATGGTCGCCCAGGCCGTGCTCGCCGTCCTCCTGCACCACCTCGGCGCGGGCAACGACCTGACGATCGGCAGCCCCATCGAGGGCCGCGCCGACGAGCAGCTCGACGACCTGATCGGGTTCTTCGCCAACACCTGGGTGCTGCGCGTCGACCTGTCGGGCAACCCCTCGTTCGGGGACCTCCTCGCCCAGGTGCGGGAGCGGGCCCTGGCCGCCTACGACCACCAGGACGTGCCGTTCGAGCGGCTGGTGGAGTTGCTGGGCCCCGACCGCACGACCGCCTACCAGCCGCTCTTCCAGACGATGCTGGCCTGGCAGTTCGAATGGGCGCCGATCGAGATACCGGGGCTGCGGGTCACACCCCTCCCGGCGGGCACCGGCACCGCCAAGTTCGACCTGTTCCTCAACATCGTCCCGGCCCCCTCCGGCGGCGCGTACGGGCGCCTGGAGTACGCGACGGAACTGTTCGACCACTCCACCGCCGAAGCCCTCGTCGCCCGCTACGTACGGGTGCTGCGGCAGGTGGTCGCCGCTCCCGGCACGCGGCTCGGCGCCGTGGACGTGCTCACCCCCGCCGAACGGGAGCGGCTGACCCGGCCGGCGGGGACGACGCTGCCGGTGCACGGCTCGACGGTGGCCGAGCTGGTCGCCGCCCAGGTGGCGCGGGACCCGGACGCGACGGCGGTGGTGTCGGGTGGAACGACCCTGTCCTACCGGGAGTTGCACGCCCGCGCGGGCCGGCTCGCCGCCGTCCTGCGCCAGCACGGCGTGGGGCCCGACGTCCTGGTCGCCGTGGCGCTGCCCCGCTCGGCGGAGCTGGTGGTCGCCCTGCTCGCCGTGGTCCGGGCCGGCGGCGCCTACCTGCCCGTCGACCCCGGCTACCCCGCCGCGCGGGCCGGCCTGCTGCTGGAGGCGGCCGCCCCCGCGCTCGTCCTGACCCACCACGAGACGGCCGCGACCGTGGCCGGCTGCCGGCCTCCCGTCCTGCACCTGGACGACCTGGACCTGGACGGCCCGGACCCGGACGACGGGCCCGGGGCCGCGCACCCCCCGGCCACCGGGCCGGACAACCTGGCGTACGTGATGTTCACCTCGGGATCGACCGGGACGCCCAAGGGCGTCGCCGTCACCCAGGCCGCCGTCGTCAACGGCGTACAGGATCTGCGCCGCAGGACGCGGGTCGGCGCGGAATCCCGGATGCTCGCCGCGACCTCCGTCACCTTCGACGTCAGCGTCTTCGAGATCTTCACCGCGCTCACCTGCGGAGCGAGCGTCGAGATCGTCCGTGACGTCCTCGAACTCGCGGAGCGCGGCGGCTGGTCGGGCACCACCGTCAGCGCCGTCCCCACGGTCCTGTCCGCGCTGCTCGACCAGCTCGCCGCCGAGCCGGCGGGCGGGACCGGACTCGACGTGGAGAGCGTCGTCCTCGCCGGCGAGGCGCTCTCCGCCGAACTGGTCGGCAAGGTCCGCCGCGCCCTGCCCGGGGCCCGGATCGTCAACGCCTACGGCCAGACCGAGAGCTTCTACGCGACCACCTACGAACTCCCGCGCGAGCCCGCCGCGAGCGGCGCGGTACCGGTCGGCCGGCCCCTGGACCACATGCGCGCCTACGTCCTGGGCCCCGAACTCGCCCCGGTCCCGCCCGGCGTGACCGGCGAGCTGTACGTGGGCGGTCTGCTCGCCCGCGGCTACCACCGCTCCGGCCGGGTGAGCGCCGAGCGGTTCGTCGCCTGCCCGTTCGGCCCCGCGGGCGCCCGCATGTACCGCACCGGCGACCTCGCCCGGTGGGACGCGGACGGCCTGCTGACCTACGCGGGACGGGCCGACGCCCAGGTCAAGGTGAACGGCATCCGGGTCGAGCCGACCGAGATCGAGACGGTCCTCGCCCGGCATCCCGCGGTCGGCCAGGCGGCGGTCACCGCGTGCGAGGACCCCACCGGCCGCACCCGCCTCGTCGGCTATGTGGCCCCGGCGTCCGGCACGGCCGCGCTGATCGAGGTGGCGCAGCTGCGCCGGTTCGTGGCCGAGCGGCTGCCGGACTACATGGTGCCCGCGCTGCTCGTGGTCCTCGACCGGCTGCCGCTGACGGCCAGCGGCAAGCTGGACCGGGCCGCGCTGCCCGAGCCGGAGTTCACCGGTGACACCTACCGGGCGCCGCGCACCGCGGTGGAGCGGACCCTGGCCGAGGTGTACGCGGACGTCCTGGACGCCGCACGGGTGGGCGTCGACGACGACTTCTTCACCAGCGGCGGCGACAGCATCCGCTCCATCCAGGTCGTCGCGCGGGCCAGAAGACGCGGCGTGGTGGTCACCACCCGGGAGATCTTCGAGCACCGCACGGTGGCCCGGCTCGCGGAACTGGCCGAAGGCAGGGCGGAGACCGAGCGCCCGCGCCTGGCCGAACTGCCGGGCAACGGCGTGGGCCGGTTCCCGCTGCCGCCGACGGCCGCGCACGTGCTCGCCCTGGGCGGCGGCATCGGCCGGTTCTGCATGTCCGCGCTGCTGACCCTGCCCGAGGACATCGACCGGGCCGGGCTGCTGGCGACGGTGCAGGCCGTCCTCGACCGGCACGACGCCCTGCGCTCCCGGCTCGACCGGGCGCAGGCGGCCCTGTGGACGCGGTCGCCCGGCAGCGTCGACGCCGGCCCGCTGCTGCGGGAGGTGCCCTGGGCCGGCGCCGACCCGCAGGCCGAACTCGACGCGGCCGCCGACCGCCTCGACCCGGACGCCGGGGTCATGGCGCAGTTCGTCCGGTTCACCTCCGCCACGGAGCCGGACCGGCTGCTGATCGTCCTGCACCACCTGGTCGTCGACGGCGTCTCGTGGCGCATCCTCGTGCCCGACCTGGTGGCCGCCTGGCAGCGGATCCGGGACGGCCTCGCCCCGGAACCGGCCGGGGAGGGCACCTCGCTGCGGCGATGGGCGCACGCGCTGGCGGACGAGGCGGCCACCGAGCGGCGCACGGCGGAGCTGCCCCACTGGCAGCGCCTCCTCGACACGGCCGAACCGCTCCTGGGATCACGGGAGGTGGACCCCGGGCTCGATGTCACCGCCACCGTGGAGACGGTACGGGTCCAGATACCGGCGGACGTCACGCACGCCCTGCTGAACACCGTGCCCGCCGTCTTCGGCGGCGGCGCCGACGACGGACTCCTGGCCGGCCTCGCGCTGGCCCTCGCCCACCGGCGCCGCACCCGCGGCGAACCGCAGTCCGCGACGCTGGTACGCCTGGAGGGACACGGCCGCGAGGAACACGTGGTGCCCGGCGCGGACCTGTCGGGCACGGTCGGCTGGTTCACCGCGATGTACCCGGTCGCCCTGGACCTGACCGGCCTCGACACGGCGGACGCCTTCGCCGCGGGCCCGGCCGCCGGACAGGCCGTCAAGGCCGTCAAGGAACAGCTGCGCGCCGTACCCGACCACGGCATCGGCTACGGACTGCTGCGCCACCTCAACCCGCGCACGGCCGCCGCGCTGGCCCCCGCACGGCGACCGCAGATCGGCTTCAACTACCTGGGCCGCGCCTCCGGCGCCGACATCCCCGAGGAGCTGCGCGGCCTCGGCTGGGCCCCGGACACCACGCACAAGGACCTGATCGCCGCGCCCGACCCGGACCTGCCCGTCCTCTCGGCCCTGGAGATCAACGCGGTCGCCACCCCCGGCCGCGACGGTGATGAGCTGACCGCCTACTTCGGCTTCCCGGCCGGGGTGCTCTCCCGCGCGGAGGTGAGCGACCTGGCCGAGCTGTGGGTCCAGGCGCTGACCGCCCTCGCCCGGCACGCCACGACCCCCGGCGCCGGCGGGCTCACCCCCTCCGACGCGCCGCTCGTCGCGGTCGGCCAGCGCGAGATCGACCGCTGGGAGAGCCGGCTCGGCCGCCTCGCCGCGGTGTGGCCGACGACCCCGGTGCAGGCCGGGATGCTCTTCCACACGCAGCTGGCGGGCGCCTCCTTCGACGCCTACCACATGCAGCTGGTGTTCCACCTGTCCGGCGAGGTCGACCCGGAGCGGATGCGGCGCGCCGCGCAGGCACTCCTCGACCGCCACGCCGGGCTGCGCGCCGTGTTCGCCGACCGGGCGGACGGCGACGTCGTGCAGCTCGTGCCCGAGGCCGTGACGCTGCCGTGGCGCCACCTCGACCTGACCGCGGCCGGCGAGGCGGAGCGGACCGCCGCCTTCGAGGCGTTCCTCACCGAGGACCGCGCCACCCACTTCGACGTGAGCGCCCCGCCACTGCTCCGGATCGCCCTCGCCGTCCTCGAACCGGGCCGCGCCGAACTCGTGCTGACCGCCCATCACGTCCTGCTCGACGGCTGGTCCATCCCCCTGCTGATGCGGGACCTGCTGCTGCTCTACGCCTCCCACGGCGACCCCGCGCCGCTCCCCGCCACCCGCGACTTCGGGACCTTCCTCGCCTGGCGTGCCGGGCAGGACGAGGCGGAGTCCGCCCGCATCTGGGCGGCCGAACTGGACGGGGTCGAGGAACCCACCCTGCTCGCCCCCGCAGCCGGGGACGGCGGCGACCGGGGCGCGGGCGTCGACCAGACCGACGTGCCGCTGCCGCCCGAGGACGCCCGCGCGCTGGGCCGCCGCGCCGCCGAACTGGGCGTCACCGTCAACACCCTGGTCCAGGGGGCCTGGGGGCTGCTGCTCGGCGGACTCACCGGCCGCCGGGACGTGGTGTTCGGCGCCACCGTCTCCGGGCGCCCGCCCGCGGTGCCGGACGTCGACGCGATGGTCGGGATGTTCATCAACACCCTGCCCGTACGCGTCGCGTACGCGCCCGGGGACACCCTCGCCGAGGTCCTCACCCGGTTGCAGGACCGGCAGGCCGGGCTGCTGGAGCACCACTACTTCGGGCTCACCGAGATCCAGCGGGCCGCCGGCCTGCCGTCCCTCTTCGACACCCTGGTGGTCTTCGAGTCGTACCCGGTCGACCAGGACGCCCTGGGCGCGGCCGCCGACGCCGCGGGCGGGATCGCCTTCACCGGCCTGCGCCCCGCCACGGCCACCAACTACCCGCTGACGCTGATGGCGGCGGTCGACCCGCACCTCAAGCTCGTCCTGCAGTACGCGCGGGACGTCTTCGACCGGGCCACCGTGGAAGCCGTCGCGGGCCGCCTGGTGCGGGTACTGCGCCAACTCGCGGCCGCGCCCGGACAGCCGGCCGCACGGCTCGACCTCCTGGCGCCGGCCGAACGCGGCCGGCTGCTCACCGCGTTCAACGCCACGACCGCCGCCACCCCGGACGCCACCGTCCACGGGCTCGTCGAGGCGCAGGCGGCCCGCACCCCGGACGCGGTGGCCGTGGTCGCCGGGGACACCTCGTACACGTACCGCGAGGTGACCGCCCGCGCGGAGCGGCTGGCGCGCGAACTCGCCGGACGCGGGGTGGGCCCGGAGACGGTGGTCGCGGTGTCGCTGCCGCGGACGGCGGACCTCGTGGTGGCGCTGCTCGCGGTCCTGAAGGCGGGGGGCGCCTATCTGCCCCTCGACCCCGCGTACCCCAGCCACCGCCTCGGCGCCGTGTTCGACGACGCGCGTCCGCACCTCGTCCTGACGGACACCGCGACGCTCCCGGCGCTGCCCGCGCACGACGCCACGGACGTCCTCCTCGACACGATCGACCTGACCGCGCCCGCCACCGGCTCCGGCGCCGGACTGCCGGTACACCCCGGCCAGTTGGCGTACGTGATGTACACCTCCGGCTCCACCGGCCGGCCCAAGGGCGTCGCCATCACCCACGCCACCGTCGTCAACGGCGTGCTGCGGCTCGCCTCCCACGTGGGCATGGAACCGGGCCGGCGGCTGCTCGCGGGCACGTCCGTCAACTTCGACGTCTCGGTGTTCGAACTCTTCACGACCCTCGCCGCCGGCGGCGTCGTCGAGCTGGTCCGGGACGTCCTCGTCCTGGGCGAGCGGGAGAGCTGGAGCGGCGGCGTCATCTCCACCGTGCCGTCCGCCTTCGCCGAACTCGTCGACCGCATCGGTGACCGCACCGCCGTGCGGACCGTCGTCTTCGCCGGCGAGGCCCTGCCCGCCTCGCTCGTCGCGAAGACCCGGGCCGCCTTCCCCGGCGTACGGATCGTCAACGCCTACGGACAGAGCGAATCGTTCTACGCCACCGCCTGCACCGTCACCGACGACACCCCGGCCGGGACGGGCAGCGCCCCCGTCGGCACCCCGCTCGGCAACATGCGGGCCTACGTCCTCGGCCCCGGGCTCGTCCCGGTACCGCCCGGCACGGTCGGCGAGCTGTACGTCGCGGGGAACGTGGGCCGCGGCTACCACGGCCGCGCCGCGCTGACCGCCGAACGCTTCGTCGCCGACCCCTTCGGCCCGCCGGGCACCCGCATGTACCGCACCGGCGACCTGGCCCGCCTCGGCGCCACGGGGCAGCTGGAGTACGCGGGCCGCGGGGACGCGCAGGTCAAGGTGCGCGGCTTCCGCGTCGAGCCCGGCGAGATCGAGGCCGCGCTCGCCGCCCACCCCGGGGTCGCGCAGTGCGCCGTCCTCGCCCGCGAGGACCGCGGCACCGGCACCCGGCTGGTCGCCTACGTGGTGCCCGCCGCCACCGGCCCCGACACGCCGGGCCACCGTCCCGCGCCCACGGCCCGGGAACTGCACGACCATGTCGCCGCCCGACTGCCGGACTACATGGTGCCGGCCGCCGTCACCCTCCTGGAGAGGCTGCCGCTCACCCCGAACGGCAAGCTCGACCGGGCCGCGCTGCCCGAGCCCGTCTACCCCGACGCCGCCTACCGGGCGCCCGGCACCGACCGCGAGAAGACCCTCGCGAGGCTCTTCGCCGAAGTGCTCGGCCTGGACCGGGTCGGCCTCGACGACCGCTTCTTCGAACTCGGCGGGCACTCCCTGCTCGCCACCCGGCTCATCAGCCGCGCCCGCGCCGAGCTGGGCATCGAGATCCCCATCCGCAAGATCTTCGACCTGCCGACGGTGGCCGCGCTCGCCGCCTGGTCCCAGACCTCGGCCGCCCCCCGCCGCCCCGGTCTGCGCCCGCTGACCGCAAAGGAGTGAAGCAATGGTTCCGCTGTCATTCGCCCAACGCCGCATGTGGCTTCTGCACCAACTGGAGCGGGGGGCCGCGACCTACAACATCTCGGCGGCGTTCCGCCTGACCGGCACCCTGGACCCGGGCGCCCTCGACGCCGCGGTCCGCGACGTCGTCGAACGGCACGAGATCCTGCGCACCACGTACGCCACCGACGACGCCGGCGAGCCGTACTCGCGGATCCTGTCGGTGGAGCAGGCCGCGCCGCAGGTGCGCGTGGCCGAGGTGGCGCCCGGGGCCGTGGCCGGGGTGATCGGGGACGCCGTCGCGCACCGCTTCGACCTGGAGGCCGAACTCCCGCTGCGCGCCACCTTGTTGCGGTGCTCCCCCGAGGAGCACGTCCTCGTCATGGTCATCCACCACATCGCCTCGGACGGCAGTTCGAGCGCGCCCATGATGCGCGACCTGATCACGGCCTACACCGCCCGGACGGACGGCCGGGCACCGGCCTGGGAACCGCTGCCGGTGCAGTACCAGGACTACGCGCGCTGGCAGCGCGAGGTGCTCGGTGACCCGGCCGACCCGGACAGCGTCGCCGCGACGCAGGTCGCGTACTGGCGCCGGGAGCTGGCCGGAGTGCCGCAGCCGCTCAACCTGCCCCTGGACCGCCCGCGGCCCGCCGAGGCGGACTCGCGCGGCGACACCGTCGACCTCGTCGTGCCCCAGGAGGTCGCGGCCGGCCTGCAGAAGGTGGCCGACGAGCGCGGCGCGAGCATGTCGATGGTCCTGCAGGCCGCCCTCGCCGTCCTGTTGCGCAAGCTCGGCGGCGGCGACGACCTCACCATCGGCAGCCCCATCGCCGGCCGGACCGACGAAGCGCTCAACGACCTCATCGGCTTCTTCGTCAACACCCAGGTGCTGCGCGCGGACCTCTCCGCCAACCCCTCGTTCACCGCGCTGCTCGCGCAGGTCAGGGACAAGGCGCTGACGGCGTACGAGCACCAGGACGTGCCCTTCGACCTGCTGGTGGAGGCCATCAACCCCGAACGCTCCGCCTCCTACCAGCCGCTGTTCCAGGTGATGTTCGCCTGGCAGAGCTACCAGAAGCCGGAGCTGGACGGCGTCCCCGGCCTGCGGGTCCGGTTCGAGCAGGCCATCCCCTCGACCGCCATGGTCGACCTGTTCTTCAGCCTGACCATGGACGAGACGGGGGCGCTGCGCGGCGACCTCCAGTACGCGACCCAGCTCTTCGACCGCGCCCGCGCCGAGGAGATCGCCGCCCGGCTGGTGCGCGTACTGGAGCAGGTGGCCGCCGATCCCCAGCTGCCCATCGGCGCCGTCGACGTCCTGAGCGCCGAGGAGCGGGAGCGGCTGCTGACGCAGGCGCACACCGCCGCTCCCGCCGTCCCCGACGTCACCCTGGTCCAGCTGTTCGAGGAACAGGCGGCGCGGCACGCGGACCGGACCGCCGTGACCTGCGAGAGCGGCGCGCTCACCTACCGGGAGCTGAACGCCCGCGCCAACCGGCTCGCCCGCCACCTCGTCGCCCGGGGCGTGGGCCCCGAGTCCCTGGTCGGCGTCTGCCTGGACCGCTCGGCCGACCTGGTCGTCGCCCTGCTCGCGGTCCTCAAGGCGGGCGGCGCCTACCTGCCCGTCGACCCCGCCACCCCGGCCGAGCGCATCGCCCACATGGTCGAGGACGCCCGCCCGGTCCTGCTGCTCACCACCGGCGCCACCGACGCCGCGCGGAGCCTCGCCGAGACCCTCCCGCAGGTCCACCTCGACGCGTCCGCCGCCCTGGCCGCCTACCCCGACGCCGACCTCACCGACGCCGAGCGCCGCGCACCACTGCGCCCCGCCCACCCGGCGTACGTGATCTACACCTCCGGGTCGACCGGCCGCCCCAAGGGCGTCCTGATCCCGCACCGCAACGTGGTCGGCCTCTTCACCGCCACCCGCGACGGCTTCGCCTTCGGCGCGGACGACGTCTGGACCCTCTTCCACTCCTACGCCTTCGACTTCTCGGTGTGGGAGCTGTGGGGGCCGCTGCTGCACGGCGGACGCCTGGTCGTCGTCCCCTTCGACGTCTCCCGCTCCCCGGCCGACTTCCTGCGCCTGGTCGCCCGCGAGCGGGTCACCGTCCTCAACCAGACCCCCTCCGCCTTCTACCAGCTCATCCAGGCCGACGCCGAGGCACCCGGCACCGAACTGGCGCTGCGCTACGTCGTGTTCGGGGGCGAGGCCCTCGACCTGCACCGCCTCGCGGACTGGTACACGCGCCACGCCCCCGACGCGCCGGTCCTGGTGAACATGTACGGCATCACCGAGACCACCGTGCACGTCACCTGGACCGACCTGGACGCCGGCTCCGCCGAGCGCGACGGGGCCGGCGTGATCGGCCGGGCCGTCCCCGGGCTGCGCGCCCACGTCCTCGACGCCGACCTGCGCCCGGCGCCGACCGGCGTGACGGGGGAGCTGTACGTTTCCGGCTACGGCCAGGCCCGCGGCTACCACGGCCGGCCCGCACTGACCGCGGAGCGGTTCGTCGCCTGCCCCTTCGGCGCGCCCGGCGAGCGGATGTACCGCACCGGCGACCTGGTCCGCTGGAGCGCGACCGGGCAGCTCGTGTACGCGGGCCGGGCCGACACCCAGGTGAAGATCCGCGGCTTCCGCATCGAGCTGGGCGAGATCGAACAGGTCCTGGCCCAGCACCCGGGGGTGGCGCAGACGGTCGCCGTGGTGCGCGAGAACCAGGAGGACGACCGGCGCATCGTCGCCTACGCGGTCCCCGCCCCCGGGGCCGAGCCGCCCGGCCCCGCGGAGCTGACCGCGTATCTGCGCGAGCGCCTCCCCGAGTACATGGTGCCGTCCGCGGTGATCGCGCTGCCCGGGATCCCGCTGACCGCGAACGGCAAGCTCGACCTGCGCGCCCTGCCCGCGCCGGACGCCGCCGCCCCGGCCGGCACCGAGCCGCGCAACGCCTACGAGGAGAAGCTGTGCGCCCTCTTCGGTGAACTGCTCGGAGTGGAGAAGGTCGGCATCGACGACGGCTTCTTCGCCCTCGGCGGGCA
Source organism: Streptomyces sp. NPDC006552 (assembly GCF_040611655.1). Classification (NCBI taxonomy): domain Bacteria; kingdom Bacillati; phylum Actinomycetota; class Actinomycetes; order Kitasatosporales; family Streptomycetaceae; genus Streptomyces; species Streptomyces sp. NPDC006552. The sequence goes on along the minus strand of NZ_JBEXOS010000043.1, from coordinate 1,762 downwards.
CTCGCTGCTCGCCACCCGGCTCAGCGTGCGCGTCCGCAACCAGTTCGGCATCGACATCCCCATCCGGACCATCATCAAGTACCCCACGGTGGCCGAACTGGCCGCGCTGATGCTGGCCGGCGGCGTCCCCGACGACGACGCCGACTCCTTCGCGGTCGTCCTGCCCCTGAACAACGACCCCGGCACGGGAAAGCCGCCGGTCTGGTTCTTCCACGGCGGCGGCGGCCTCGGCTGGGCGTACTACAGCTTCGTCATGCACCTGCCGGACCGGGCGGCCTACGCGCTGCAGTCCCGCGGCTCCGACGGCGTGGACCGGCTCGCGGACTCCGTCGAGGAGATGATCGAGGACTACGTGGCCCAGATGGTGCGGATCCAGCCGACGGGCCCCTTCAACCTCATCGGCTGGTCCTACGGCGGCAGCGTCGTGCAGGCCGTCGCGGCGGCGCTCGAGGGGCTCGGCCACGAGGTCGCCCTCGTCGCCGTCCTGGACGCCCAGCCGGGCGGCCACGGGTTCACGGAGGTGCACGCCGGCAAGGACGCGTCGGACTACCGGGCCGAGCTGGAGGACGACTTCACCCAGTACCTCCGCATAGGCGACCGGCAGGGCTTCCTGGACACCATGTCGAAGGTGCTGGCCAACAACACGGCCCGGATGATGGATTTCCGGTCGCCGGTCTACCGCGGCGACGTGGTGTATTTCGACGCGGCCCACGAAGAGAAGTCGTACGCGCATCTGTGGCGCCCCTACGTCCTCGGCTCGCTCGACGTGCACGCCGTGAACGCCACGCACCACGAGATGCACATGCCGGGACCCGTGGCCGAATTCTTCGAGGTCGTCAGAGGCAGGCTCGCCTGATGCGGGCAGCGGAACGAAGAACACAGGACCGAGGAAGACGACGAGGGGGCCGACCGGCATGACAGAACCCGGCACATCCGAAGGACAGGGGGAGCGGCCCACGCTGCTGTGCGTGCCGTTCGCGGGGGCGGGGCCCTCGTTCTTCCACCCGTGGCAGGCGCTCGCCGGCGACCGGTGGCGCGTGGTCCCCGTCGAACTGCCCGGCCGCGAACGGCGGATCATGGAGACGCCGTACCGCAACGTCGTCGAAGCGGCCAAGAACGAGGTCGACGACATCGTGGCCGGACTCGGCGCGCACGCGCGGACCGTGCTCTTCGGGCACAGCCTGGGCGCGGTGCTCGCCTACGAGCTGGCCCACCTGCTCAGCGCCCGCGGCGTGCACGTCGAGCGGCTGGTCGTCAGCGGCTCGCCGGGGCCCTGGACCCAGCGCGAGCGGCGCGCCGCCGGGCTCCCCGACGAGGAGTTCCTCGCCCGGGTCGAGGAGTTCGCGGGGTTCCGGCACGAGGCGCTCGACCACCCGGAGATGCGGGAGCTGATCCTCCCCGCCCTCCAGGCCGACTGCGAGATGCACGAGAGCTACGTCCCGAGCACCGACGCCCCGGTGACGGTGCCCGTCTGCTCCCTGCGGGGCGAGAGCGACGGCCTGGTCAGCGCCGAGGAGGCGCGCCAGTGGCATGCGGCGACCACCGGCGCCTTCACCTACCGGGAGTTCCCCGGCGACCACATGTACCTCGTCGACCACGGCCGGGAGGTCCTGGACACCATCGCGGCGCAGTCCACCGCGGGCTAGCCCGTACGACGCACGGAGGCGGCCGCCGGGATCCCGGCCCCTGAGCCGGATGCCGGGCCTGTCCAAGGCACTGTTCATCGACGGCGCGGGCGGCGCGATCGGCGGCGTCGCGGGCG